>DATDII010000060.1:0-16048 GCA_036521135.1 Candidatus Dormiibacterota bacterium
AAACGCTCGCCGGGGGGAAAAGTTCCTACCGACGCTGGGGACGGCTGGTGCCGGGAGCGGGACTCGAACCCGCACGCAGTTACCTGCACAGCGCCCTGAACGCTGCGTGTCTACCAGTTTCACCATCCCGGCGCAGCAGAGAATCGTAACGGACGGCGCTTGCCACCCCCTTCCCCGCCCGCAGCCAGAGGGACCGGGTCAGAGACTCCAGTCCGCCACCCGGCGGAAGCGCTGGCTCGGGTCGCCGACGCCGCCCACTCCGGGCACGTGGACCGAGCTCAGGTGGACGTAGACATCGACCGGGGTGTAGAGGAAGACCGCGGGCAGGTCGGTACGGAGCCGCTTGGCCACCTCGCGATAGGCGGACTCCCGGGCGGCGGCGCTGGAAGCGGTCGCCAGCGCGTCCAGAGCATGGTTGAGATAGAGGTCGGGGGCCGCCTGGCTGAAGTTCAGCGACTGACCGGGCTCGACGCCGGAGCGCCAGAAGGAGGTGAGGTCGGAGTCGGGCCCGTTGTCGAACCCGACCAGGGCCGCCTGGAACTGCTCCTGGGAGAGGGTCCCGGAGACGAAGCTGCTCTCGGGCAGGCTCCGGACCCGGACCAGGAACCCCTTGGCCTCGAGCTGGCTCGCCACCCCGGCCGCCGCCTCTGGGAGCGGGTCGAGGTTGGGCACCTCGATCGTCAGGGTGAGCGGCTGGCCGTTCTGCTCCCAGAGCCGCGCATGCCCGGAACGGCGCCAGCCCGCCGCCTCGAGGAGGCTGGCCGGCGAGGAGGCGGAGGTGGCCCCGCTGGCGCTGTGCGCCCAGGCGATCGAGTCGGGCAGCGGGCCGTACTGGGGATCGCCGAGCCCGGCCAGCTCCTGTTTGATCAAGGTGGCCCGGTCGATGGAGTCGGAGATCGCCTGGCGGACCTGGAGCAGGTCGAGGGGGTTCGCCTCCTCGTTGAGTAGCAACTCGACAAAGTCGTAGGTGGTGATCCGAGAGCGGACGAGCCCGGCGGGGAGGCCCTGGAGGTCGGTCGGCGTGGCGGCGAGCCACCCGTCCACCTGGCCCTGGGCCAGGAGCTGGTCGACCGCGGCCGAGCTTGGCTCGAGGAGGAGGTGGAATCCATCCAGCCGGGGCCGGGGCCGGTAGTAGGGGTTACGGCTCAGGCTGACCGCTGCCGCCCCGTTGCCGCTGACCCGGAAGGGACCAGCGCTGGGGGCGAACTCGGCGTCGGTGCGCTGGTCGCCCCGGAAGAAGAGGGCTGGCTGGGAGCGGTAGTGCTGAGCGGGCAGGATGGCGTCCTCGGCAGCGGTCGGGAAGCTGGTGCTGGGGCCGGGCAGGACGAAGGTTCCGGACCACAGCGAGCTGGCGAACAGGGACACGCCGGTCCAGGGGGCCGCCAGGTCAGCGTTGGGGAACCGGGAGGACTGCAGCACCGCCATGGTGAAGGCGACGTCCTTGGTGGTGACCGACTTCCCGTTCGACCAGCGCCTCCCTGGGCTGAGGGTGAAGCGATAGCGGGAACCGCCGTCCTCGGACTTCCAACTAGTCGCCAGTCCGAGCTCGGCGCCACCGTGGCGCCCGGCTGCCATCAGGCCGGGCCCGGTCAAGGCGCCGACGGTCTGGGCCACCGGGTCGTTGGGCGACAGCAGCGGGCTCAGGTCGGAGGGACCGACGGGCGCCACGACCGCCTCGACGTAGACTTGGTGGGTCGCCAAGCTGCCGACCGAGATGGTGAAGGCGGCCAGCCCGCCGACCACCACCACCAGGGTGCCGATCAGCGCCAGCAGGCGAAGCGGATGGTGCCCCCCCGGGCCGGACGATGGGCTCGGCCGGCGACCCCCTGCTAGCTGGTCCCGAGGCGAATCTGGACGACCGCCACCAGGGCGAAGGCCACGACCAGCCAGATGGAAAAACGAAAGAGCACCCTTTCGAGTCCGCGCCGGGTCCGATACCCGCCACCCATGTCGGTCCCGCCCCCGATCGTGCCGCCAAGGCCGCTTGCCTTTGGCGTCTGGAGGAGAATGGTCACGATCACGAGGATCGCCAGGACCATCTCCAGGATTCCGATTGCGGACTTCACGGTGCCTCCGCCACAAGACTGGGCGGATTATAGCCCGAGCCCCGTCGGGCCTCCCGCAGGGTCACCTCGACGAAGCGGTTGGGCTCCTCACCCTCGACCAGCTGCCAGGCGGTCGCCTCGGCGAGGCGACCGGCCATGACTGAGATCACGACGTAGTGGTACTTGGGCCAGGCCCGCTCGGTGTCGTACTGGCTCGGCCGGGCTGGATGGTCAGGATGGGTGTGATAGAAGCCGATCACCTCAAGGCCGGTCGCCCGCGCCTGCTGCTCGGCGCGGATGATGTCGCGGGGGTCGAGCTCGTAGCGGTCGTGACGTCGGTCCTGGACCAGGTTCCGACCCTCGACGATCTCGACAACCTCCGTCCCGGCCTCGGCCGCGCTGCCGATCAGGACGCCGCAGCCCTCGTAGGGATAGGCGGCCTCGGCGAACCCGGTCATCCGCTCGAAGATCGACCTGGGGAACTCCAGCTCCGGGGCTGCGGCCTCGCTCACCGGGATCCGTAGAGGCCGGCGCTCAGGTAGCGGGCGCCGCCGTCGGGAAGTATCAAGACGGCGACACCCTCGCTCAACCCCTCCTGGACCAACTGCTCAACCCCCCAGAGCGCCAGGCCCGAGGAGTGCCCGGCCAAGATACCCTCCTCCCGGGCCAGCCGTCGGGCCAGATCGTAGGCTGGGCCGGTCGGTCCAGCCAGGTTTCGGTCGGCCAGGGTCGCATCGTAGATCCCGGGCACGATCGCGCTCGCCATGTGCTTGAGCCCCTCCAGGCCGTGGAGGGCGTCCTCGGGCTGGAGGCTGACGCAGGTGATGTCAGGGTTGAGCTCCTTGAGCCGCCGGGCGGTCCCGACGAAGGTTCCCGAGGTGCCGAGGCCGGCCAGGAAGACGCTGACCGCGCCCTCGGTCTGCTCCCAGATCTCGATCGCCGTGGTCTCGTAGTGCGAGCGCCAGTTGAGGGGATTGTTGTACTGGTCGGGGCTGAAGTAGCGCTCGGGCGCCTCGGCCTGGATCTCCCGGCAGAGCAGGAGGGCGCCGTCCGAGCCCTCCTGGGGGTCGCTCAGGACGAGCTCGGCTCCATAGGCGAGCATCAACCGACGGCGCTCCTCGCCGACGTTGCCCGGGACCACCAGCTTGACCGGGAAGCGCAGGGCGGCCCCGAGCATGGCGTAGGCCACCCCGGTGTTCCCGCTCGTGCTGTCGAGCAAGATCTGGCCCCGGCCGAGCGCCCCGACTCGGAGCGCCTCCTCGACCATGCGCAGGGCGGGCCGGTCCTTGACCGAGCCACCCGGATTCATGAACTCGGCCTTGCCGAGCACCAGCAGGTCGGGCGCCTGAGGCTCGAAGAGGCGCAGGCGCAGCAAGGGAGTGTGGCCGATGCAGTCAGCGATGCCACGGCCTGCGGGTGCCGGCAGGACCCGCAGCCCCTTCTCGGCTGAAGTCGCCATATTCCCACTGTAGCAGTCGAGATTGACGCCAGCTAAGCCGGAGTGGGACCTCGGCGCCTGGTCACCCAATCACCCCTGGCGTATCGCGCCGAGCTCCCCAGCTCACGCTCGATCCGCAGCAGCCGGTTGTACTTGGCGGTCCGCTCGCCCCGGGATGGCGCACCGCTCTTGATCTGGCCGGCGGTGACCGCCACCGCCAGGTCGGCGATGGTCGTGTCCTCGGTCTCGCCGGAGCGGTGGCTGATCACGATCCCGAGCCCGTTCCGCTGCGCCTGCTGGACCACGTCGAGGGTCTCGCTCAGGGTCCCGATCTGGTTCAGCTTGATCAGGATCGCGGTCGCCACCCCCTCGTCGATGCCACGCTGGAGCCGGGCCGGGTTGGTCACGAAGAGGTCGTCCCCCACCAGTTGCAGCTCCCCGCCGAGGCGGGCGGTCAGCGCCTTCCAGCCGGACCAGTCGTCCTCGGCCAGACCGTCCTCCAAGGACACGATCGGGTACTGCCGGGCCAGGTCCTGCCAGAGCTCGATCAGCTCCTCCGCCTCCAGGGACCTTCCCTCGCCACGGAGGTGGTAGCGGCCCTGCTCGAAGAGCTCGCTGGCAGCCGGGTCCAGCGCCAGTGCGACCTCCTCCCCGGGCCGGTAGCCGGCCCGCTCGATCGCGCTCAGCACGAGCTCGACCGCCTCCTGGTTGCTCTTGAGGCTGGGGGCGAAGCCGCCCTCGTCTCCCTGGCCGGTCTCGTAGCCCTTCTCCTGGAGCACCTGGCGAAGCGCCTGGAACACCTCCGACCCCGCCCGCACGGCCTCGGCGAAGCTGTCGACGCCAATTGGGGCGACCATGAACTCCTGGAAGTCGACCGAGGTCCGGGCGTGGGCACCGCCGTTGAGGATGTTGAACAGGGGCAGGGGGAGGACGCAGCTGTCGACCCCGCCCAGGTAGCGGTAAAGCGGCACCTCCTGGGCTTGGGCCGCCGCCTTGGCCGCGGCCAGGCTGACGCCGAGGAGGGCGTTGGCCCCGAGCCGCGACTTGTCGGCGGTCCCGTCGGCGTCGATCAGGCGCCGGTCGACCTCACGCTGGTCGAGCGCGTCGAGGCCGAAGAGCAGGGGGGCCAGGGTCTGGTTCACCGCCTCGACGGCCCGGGTCACACCGCGGCCATTGAAGCGATGGGCATCACCGTCCCGGAGCTCAACCGCCTCGTGGGCCCCGGTCGACGCCCCCGAGGGGACCGCCGCCCGGCCCACGTCGCCGGTCGCCAGGAGCACCTCCACCTCCAAGGTGGGATTGCCACGTGAATCGAGGATCTCCCCGGCCAGCACCTGCTCGATCAGCGTCAAGCTCCGCCTCCTCCTCCCGCGGTCTGCCCCCCGAGGCGCTAGTCTCGGACGACGTGGCCTGGTCCCGATTGCGTCCGCCCAGATTATCGACGGGCCAGTGGATCACCCTGGGTGTGATCGCCTTCATCGTGGTAGCCGTCTTCTCCGACGTCGGCATCAGCCTAAGGGAGGTCAGCTCCGGGGAGGGCCCGCCCCAGGCCCAGCTCAACGGCCGGCTGCCTACCTCTCCGCTCCGAGTTGGACAGCGCAGCGCCCTGACGCTCGCCCTCGACGACACCGCCGGCGGTGCCTTGGACCCCGCCTGCGTCGCGGGCAACCTCACCCCAGAGTTCCAGGTGGTGCGGGTGACCTTCCTCGGAACCGAGGGTGGCCACTGGCGCGACGACCGCTCCTGCGGCGGCATCCTCGAGGCTAACGCCGAGGTCCCGGTGGTCCTCACCGTAATCCCCCTTCATCCCGGCACCTACACGGTCAGGTTGCTCCCGGAGTCGGGCGCCAAGCGCGCCGGAACTGGGACCACCGGCGAGGTCAAGGTCACCGGCTAGCGCTCGCGGGTGGCCTCCACCAGGGCGGCGTGAACCCGAGCCGGACCGGCGACGATGTTGCCGCTCCGGGGCAGTCCCGCCCGTCCCTCCCAGTCGGTGACGACACCGCCCGCCTCGGCCACCAGGAGGGCGCCGGCGGCGATGTCCCAGACCTTGAGGCCGAGCTCGAAGAACCCGTCGAACACCCCGGCCGCGGTGAAGGCCAGGTCCAGGCTGGCGGCGCCCGGCCGGCGGACGTCCTCGACCCTGCCCAGCACGCGTTCCAGGGTCGCCACCAGCTTGGGAATCTGCTCTGGGGTCTTGAAGGGGAATCCGGTTGAGACGACCGCCCGCTCCGGCTCGGGATCCCCGAGCCGGAGGCGCTGGCCCGCCTGGTCGAAGGCCCCCTCCCCCTTCGCGGCGGTGAAGGTGAACCCAAGGAAAGGCGCGTGGACCGCCCCCACGACCGGCTCCCCCGCCTCGAGCAGGGCCACCGACACCCCGACCAGAGGGAAGGCACGGCTGAAGTTGGTTGTGCCGTCGAGCGGGTCCACCACCCAGCCCTGCTCGGGTAGACCGCCGCCCGCCTCTTCGGCCAGGATCGGCAGGCCGGGGAAGACCTCCCCCAGGATCCGTACCACCACCGCCTCGCTCTCGCGGTCGACGGCGGTGACGTAGTCGCCAGGGCCCTTGCTCTCGGTGGCATGGAAGCCCACCCCGGCCGCCTTGATCACGGCTCCCCCGGCCTGGACGGCGTAGCGCGCGGTCGCCAGGGCCAGCCGGCGGTCTGGGCGAGCCGGGTCGAGGCTCAGCGGCGGCCCCTGCCCCGTGGTGGCTCGCGCGAGACCTTCTTCTTGCGCTTCTTGTCCTTCTTGGAGGTGGGCAGGCTGGGGACGAACACCTCTCGGGGCGGTTCGGGGGCCTTGGGCGGCGGTGGTGGGGCGGGTAGCTCTGACTCGCTCATATCGGTGCCTATGGTGCCAGTTCCGCTCAGACGCCGTCGGACCGGGGGGCCCGGGCTCAGGTGAGCCGGCTCGGATCCGGGCGGAGCCACAGCCAGGGCAGCGGTCGGACCCGGAGCAGGACCACTCCGCGCAGCAGACGCCACGGGACCGGCCCGAAGTCGTCGCTGTCGGTGCTGGCGTCCCGATTGTCGCCCGCCAACCAGAGCAGTTGGCGCTCCGAGCTCACGGCGGCCACCCGTTTCACCAGTTCCAGGCCCGGCCGACTCGGGTGCTCGGCGACGACCACCTGGCCGAGACGGGGCCCAGCTGCCCCCTGCGCACGCACCAGGATCCAGGCCCCCTCGGGGAGGAGCGGCCCCATGCTCGGGCCGGCCACGAGCGCCAGCTGGGGCAGCCCCCACCTCCGCGACCCTGCCGATCGAAGGAGTTTGCCGCTGAGCACGAGCTGATGGTACGTTTGGCCCAGGTCCCAATTGGGGCTGGCGAAGTTGCGATGAGGGAGTTCAGCATGATTGCCAGATTGACAGCCCGGCTCGCCCCCCGGC
Organism: Candidatus Dormiibacterota bacterium; assembly: GCA_036521135.1. Classification (GTDB taxonomy): domain Bacteria; phylum Chloroflexota; class Dormibacteria; order Aeolococcales; family Bog-877; genus Bog-877. Next base: position 6,870 of record DATDII010000060.1, read on the forward strand.
GGGTGGTCCATGCCCACTGCGACATCCCGTGCGGGATCTACGACCCCAGTGAGGCCCAGCTGGCGGCCCAGACCGTCGAGACCATGGTCACCAAGATCAAGGCGCTACCCGACGACAACTCGGAGTCGAGGCGCAACTCGTTCGTGCGGATGGTGACGGTCAAGGAGCAGCATGCCGAGCGGGTCAAGCATGAGGTCCAGGTCCTCTGGAGCGACTACTTCAAGCCTGAGCACCTGGACAAGTTCCCCGAGCTCCACGATCTGGTCTGGAAGACGCTCAAGGCGGCTTCGGCCACCAAGCAGAACGTGGACGCCGAGAAGGCGGCCGAGCTGCGGGCCAAGGTCGACGAGGTAGCCCGGATCTTCTGGGAGACCAAGAAGTAAGCTGCCCGATCACCCAGGCCCGCCGAACCGGTCCTCGCTGAACTCTCGGCACCGGGTCGAGCGGCCTCGCTGTCAAGATCAGCGGGATGGCAAAGATCGGGTACTTCCTCTCGTCTGAAGAGCATTCAGCACCCAACCTGGTGCAGTTTGCGGTCGCTGCCGAGGAAGCTGGTTTCCAAGGGTTGTGGATCTCGGACCACTTCCACCCCTGGAATGACGCTCAGGGGCAGTCGCCCTTCGTGTGGTCGACGATCGGGGCGCTGGCCCAGGCGACAAAGCGAATGTCGGTGACGACGGCCGTCACCTGTCCGACGATTCGGATCCATCCCGCGATCATCGCCCAGGCAGCGGCCACCTGCGCCTCGCTGCTACCCGAGCGCTTCTCCCTCGGCGTCGGCACCGGGGAGGCCCTCAACGAGCACATCCTGGGCGACCGCTGGCCACCGCTCGGGACCAGGATGGAGATGCTCGAGGAGGCCATCGAGGTGATCCGGACCCTCTGGAGCGGCGACACGGTGACCCACCACGGGGCCCACTACACAGTGGAGAACGCCCGCATCTACTCCCTGCCGAAGGCCCTGCCACCGATCCTCGTCTCCGGCTTCGGACCGGTCGCCGCCCGCCTGGCCGGAAGAGTTGGGGAAGGGTTCTGCTGTGTCAAGCCCGACCGCGAGCTGGTCGCGGCGTTCGAGGAGGCTGGAGGTGCCGGCAAGCGCAAGCAGGGCGGCCTCAAGGTGTGCTGGGGCGCCGACGAGGCCGAAGCCAAGCGCACCGCCCATCGGCTCTGGCCCAACGACGTGCTGCCCGGGCAGATGGCTCAGGAGCTGTCGATGCCCGCCCACTTCGAGCAGGCGTCGGCGATTGTGACCGAGACCATGGTCGCCGACCAGGTGGTGTGCGGCAACGACGTCGACCGCCACGTGGACGCGATCCAGAAATACCTAGACGCGGGATTCGATGAGGTCTATGTGGGTCAGATCGGGACCGAGCAGCAGGGGTTCTTTGACTTCTACCGCAGCGAGGTCCTCCCCCGCTTCCGCTGACCAGGTGGTTGAACTCAGGCGCGCCATAATCGGATCGGGCCTGCCGACCGGCGCCCGTCCACCAGGGACGAAACCCCACCGGAGTAGATGATGCCTGCTGTTGAAAAGATCGCCTTTCACCTCGACCCCCTCTGCCCCTGGGCTTGGCTTACCTCCAGGTGGGCCGCCCGGCTGGAGGAGCTGGGCCGGGTGGAGATCAGCTGGCGCCTCTTCTCCCTCGGCGTGGCCAACCTGCCTGAGGGGGAGCCGATTCCCGACCGGCCGACCGAGATCGGCGGCGCCGCGCTTCAGCTCCTGGCCCAGGCGCGGAGGGTTGGCGGCAACGGGGCGCTCGGTCGGCTCTACACCGCCCTCGGGACCGCGGCCCACGTCAGGCACGAGAAGCTGGGCGAGGCGGCGGTGTTAGACCACGCCTGGGAAGAGGCTGGCCTGGCGCCGGCCGACCGTGCCTCGGCCGCTTCAGATCCCAGCCTCTGGCAGGAAGTGCTCGCGGACCATCGAGCGGCCGTGGAGGCTTGCCAGGCTTTCGGGGTTCCCACGCTGATCCTCGACGACGGCCATGGACCCGGCATCTTCGGACCCGTGATCACCGAGGTCCCACCAGACGAGGAAGCCCTGGAGTTCCTTGAGGATGTGCTGCGGATCACCCGCCGGGGCTATTTCTTTGAATTGAAGCGGGATCGAGAGGGCCACCCGCCGCTGACGGGGAGCTGACACAGAGACGACTAAGCAACCGGCGCGAGCCATATCCAGCTCGCATGGCCTCGCCGACGGTCCACCGCTCGGCTAGCGGTAGAGGCAGCCGGTTTGGCCCTGAGTTATCCAACGACGTCCTCAGCTCTCGCGCGACCGCCGTCTCAATCTCGCCCGAAGCGACCTCAGCGGCTTGGTAGCGCGGAACGTCTTGGTGTTGAAAAGTGCCACGACCTCCGCCCTTGCGGCTTCGGCCGCTTGTCGGGCTCCCCAGACCTCCGAGTACAGGAGATCTCGGTGCTTGCGTACCTCTGCCAACTCGAAGTTCATCCGTGCTGCCCAGCGCTCATAACTCGCCGCAACCGCGGCAGAGTCGCTCGCAGGGCGAAACAGAATCGCATGGGGCGACACAAAGCTCGCGTCGAAGTCAACATCTCGATAGAAGTTACATCGGGCGAAGAGGTCCACCCAGTACTCGCTCGGCTGAACATTGACGTGGGTGACCTCATCGAACCGATCCGGCGTAGACGAAAACAAGACCACCCGCGAATTGCGACACAGGTTCGCCACCACGTCGGATGCAAGGCCGGCAGGCAAATGCTCTAGCACCTCGATACAGGTAATGAGGTCATACACCTGAGACAGCTCGTCAACCAGGCTACCTACACGGCAGAACGGCGCGACCTCTTCTGGGACCTGCGAGATTGCCCACGTCGATACATCAACGCCTTCCGCCGCGACGCCCTGGGCTCGCAAGGCCTGAACGAGGAACCCTATGGCACAACCGGCATCCAAAGCGGTCGCCGGACTCAGCCTCGCCACGATCTGTGTGGCGATACGTCGAAATGACTCCTCCCACACTGGCTCTCCGCAGCGGTACGGCGGCGCCTTCTCATTCGGATCTGTCCGCAACTCTGAGTAGTTCTCGAAATAGGATGGTCCGTAGTCATCGTGATGCTCTGCAGCCGGGCTCGGAACTTCCCCTTCTGGGGTCGGGTACTGCTCGCTGCTCATCTCAGGAACCCTCCCCTCGCGCTCTCTGGAGACAGCCATGCTTCCCCTGGCCAACGGGCGGCACACCGACATGGTACGTCTTCGTGGCGTTCCTGATCGTCCCGCTTCCCCCCTGACTCGCTGACAGGCCTCATCTGGTTAGCTCGTGCCTGGGCGGCGGAGGGCCCGAGCCATCGCGAGGGCGTCACGAATCCGGGTACGCTGACGCATTGGGGTGCAGTCCGCGATAGCTTGGGTGCGCGCTCGTTGGGCGATGGCACGGCACGACTCGCCGTCCCCTATAACTTCACGGAGAACGCGGTGCCATTCATAGGAGCGGGCGACCCGGCCATTCTGGCCGTCGACGATGCGCGCTCCCATAGTCCCCGCCGGAGAAGCGATCACAACAGTTCCGACCAGCGCAGGTTCAAACCACTTAAGGTCCGACTTACAAGCTGTAAACACATTGTCCTGAAGAGGGGCAATCGATACGTCCACCTCGCCCACCAGCCACTGCAGCGTCAAGGTATCCTGCAAGCCAATCCGCTCAACACGGTCTCCGAACGCCAAGAGCTCCGGATCCGGATCCAGGAAGCCCACCACGCGCAGTTTGACGGCCGGGTCTGCCTTCATTAGCGCGATCAGGGCACCGGACACCATCCGGAAGTCACGATCGTGACTGGGCGACCCTGAAAAGTACCCGATCCCCCATGACCCCCCGTGCCCGAAGTTCACTCCGGCTTTCTGCCGCCATATCAGCTCAGACTCGCGCTCCTGTTCCTGATTGACAAAATTGGGAACCACCGAGTAAGGGACACCCGTCGCACGACTGAGCTCACGACCGAGCGCTTCAGACGTCACAAAGGCCGCATCGCACAGCCGCAAAGCCGCGCCAATTCGGGCGCAGTATGAGAACCAGCGAGTCAGGTTTGGCTCGCTGTCCACCGCGAGGCCAAAGGTGTCTATCAGCAAAGGGGCCAGGTCGGGGTCGAAAACATAGTCATCCAAGTCGTACACAACCGGAACGCCACAGGACTTCATCCGCGCGATCAGTCGAGCCAGCGGGTTGGTCAGCTGGGCCCGACAGACTACCACCACGTCAAGGTACGAGCCCAGTTGAGCTAGGTCGTCAATCTCCGCTGCCGAAAAGTAGGTGGCTGAGATGGCTGAGTCGGGCGTCTCGGAGTTGAGAACCTCCACCATGTTGCCTACCCGATACCTAAAGGTACTGTTATCGGGGACTGGATAGTAATAGGCGACCCGAACGGTGCCTGAGGCTAGGATGGCAAGTCGCTCCGACAATGGCGCGTGTGGGGCTGGACGGTCCGCCCGAGGCGTGGCGCGCTCTCCGAGGCTAAGCACTGCCATACCTCCCGTCCTGGATCCACCCTAGCACCCGATCCGTCGTCCCATACCAGTCTCGGGCCAGTCCCGACGTCCGATACCCGGCCGACCGAGTCGGCAGGTCGCGGGCTCTGGCCGACGCCCGCCCCAGAGTCCGGACGATGTCCTCGGCCTCGAGGTCGGAAAGGAGAATGTTGGAGCTGTACCCCGAGAGATCGGTCTTACCGGGATACCGATTAGTCACCGCAATCGCCCCGCTCGCCGCTAGATCGAGCGGTGGGTAGCTCGGGTGGGGCGAGTACATCAGGGACAGCCCCACGTCAACACCACCTAGAAGCGTCGCATAGGCCGCAAGCGACAGACCCTCCCTCAGGATCGGCTTCACGTCGCGAGGCAATAGGAGCTGGGCGTCGGGATGGCCGACGAAGATGAACTCCCACTCATCAGGAGTGAGGACACCGTCCCGGATCGCCATCGAGATCGCCTCCAACCCCCGCAGGTAGAGGTTGCGAGGATTCTGCGGGCGAGCGTAGAAGACAAATCGGCGTTTGTCGGCGGCGGACTCCGCGGCCGAGAACAGCGACTTCGGGAACGCCGGCTCAAACCAGAGGCCTCTCCGAGTGACATTCACGCAGCCCTGCCTCTCAAAGTGATCGTACAGCATCCGGGAATTCACCAAAAAAGAGAGTTCTGGGTTGTCAAACGTCTCCTGGCAACGCAGGCGCTGGTCACCGTGCGGATAGAACGTTCTCTCGTCGTCCTGGAGCAGGTAGACCACCTGTTCGGCTGGGACACTCTCCAGGGTCGCCGCCGTGGTCCACCAGGACGTTGTCAGATAGATGTCCGTGTCGCTGGTCTCAGCCGAGGTGATCTCGGATCCGTAGGGCAGCCAAGTCGTGGTGATCTCCGGCGACGACTTGACGCCGGAGAGCCGCAGGATCTCGGGAAGACCGCTGAGGTTTGGTGGATGGGAACGGGTGATCAGCCGCAGCCGCGCGTCGAGGCGTTCGGCAAGCAGGACGCTAAGCACTAAGGCTGTGATAACTCCCCCGAACAGAAAGGCGGAGCTCGTGGTATCAGTGACCATCGTCACCCGCCGGCTCTTGCTCGCCGCGTAGTACAACGGGACGGGCGCTAGTTCGGGCCGCGCGTCGAACAAGGAGAACGGGCCAACCGGTTCGGCGACGCGACCCTCGGCCTTTCCGTACCGTAGGTAGTGCACGAGAGGATTAGCCTTCGAGCCAGCAACGTCTGGGTTGTGGTTGAGGTACCGGCTCGTCTGGAAGGAAGGACTGGGATTCCTCCCTTCCGCCGCGCCTGTCGCCAAGTAGTGACTGAGAGGATCGAGTCCCGCCTCCTCGACGTCGGGATAGCTGGCAAGGTACCACTGCGAATCGAACAGCCCGGAGGCACCGATGAGCCGGCGATCTCGACGCATCCTCCATTGGCGGCGGAGGCGACGCCAATTGCGTTTCAGGCTGGCCACGAACTCAGGTCTCACGCCGCCGTAAGGTTGCGCACCGCCATTGCCGCGAGGGGTGGTCGGCCCCGGCCGCCGTCGCTGCGACAGTGTCGGTGGCTGCTACAACCCTAGGTAGGCTCAAGTGGTACACGTCGGACTAGATCCTTCCGGAACGAATGGCATCCTGAATCCAAGGCACGACCTCGTCGAGCATGTCGCTCAGGGAAGTCGTCGCCTGGAAACCGAGGAGCTCCTTGGCCTTCTCGGTCGCAGGGACCCGGCGTTGAACGTCGTGTTGGAAGGGGTCGTCAGCTACGTACCGGAATGGGGTATCACTTCCGCGGATCTTGGTCCAGATCTTCTGGGCCAGTTCGAGCACGGTCGTCGACTCATCCGTAGAGAGGTTGAAGTCTTCGTTCAACGCCTTCGGGTGCTCCATGGCTCGCAGGATGCCCTGCGCCAGGTCGCCGCCGTACGTGTAGTGGCGGACCTGGGTTCCGTCGCCGAGGATGTGGAGCGGGTCCTGGCCCTTGACTACCTTCTGGACTAAGTCGGGGACGACGTGACTCATCGCTAACTTGACATTGCCACTCTGGATCTCCACATCGCCGAGAGCCCGCTGCTCCCCGATCCCGACACAGTTGAAGGGCCGAACGATCGTGAAGGGTAGGCCATACTGGTCGTGAGCGGCTCGCGCGAAGTACTCCACGGCCAGCTTCTGAAAGCCGTACGAGGAGTGGGGTGGTGGCATCTCCAGCTCCTGGCCCTCGTGGGACGGCCAGGCTGTCGTTCCCTCGAAGACCATCGAGGAGCTCAGGTAGGTGACCTTCTGGAGCGTGCCTCTACGGTGGGCCGCGATAGCAGCGTCGCAGGTTGCAGCGATTATCCGCTCGTTGGTCGCCAGCAGGTCGTAGGTATAGGTGTGGAAGTAGGAGATGCCGCCGATCATCGCGGCGCCAGCGATCAGGTGCTGGCAGCTCTGCAGCAGCGACGTCATCCGATCCTGGTCACGAGCATCTCCCTCGACCAGACGGTACCGGGGGTGATGGTCATAGGAGCGGCTCACCTTCCCGTACTTAGAATTGTTGTCGATCCCGACCACCTCGTGGCCCGCCTCGAGTAGCGCCTCGACCACGTAGCCCCCTATGAAGCCCGCCGAGCCGGTGACAAGAACCTTGGACATCTACGCTCAGCTCCTTTGGGGATTCCGAGCCCCGTAGAAAGGCAGTAGCGCGACCAGATACCAGTGCAGGTAGCGCGGAATCCACTGCCTCACCTTGAAATTTGACTGACCACTGGTCCGGTCGAGCCAGACGGTTGGCAGCTCGGCCACTCGGGCTCCCTGGCGTCGGGCCTTGGCAACCATCTCAATCCCCATCTCGAATCCTGCATCAGATTCCACCCCCGCGGTCTCGAGGAATGCCTTGGAGTAGGCCTTGAAGGAGTTGGTCGCGTCATGGGTCCCCACCCTGGCCAGCCAGTAGAGGGACACCCCGGCGGTTCGCGACATCAACCCCTTCAGGAACGGCCCGCCTACCTGGCGGCCGCCGCGCATGTACCTCGACGCCGCGGCAATCACCGCTCCACCCTCGACCAGGTCCGCCAGAGCCTCGATCTGAGATGGCTGATCGCTCCCGTCGGCCATCGTGACAACCACGACCGGGGCCCGCGACTCCCGCAGCCCGTAGCGGATCGCTGCCGCCGGGCCGGGCCGGGTCGGGTTCACGAGCGGTCTAACCCTGGGGTCAGCCCTGGCGTAACCCTGGGCGGGCGAAGCGGTGGTATCGTCCGGACGGTCATAGACCACCAGCACCTCGCATGGATAGGTCACCGCCGCCAGGACCCGGTCTAAGCAGGCGACGATTTGTTCCCCTTCGTTATAAGCGGGGATAACGATAGAGACCCGCGGAACGCTCAAACCCGGCTACCCTGGCCCCTGAGATTGCTGAGGTCAACGACGGGAAGGTTTGTCTCGATCGCGCGGTAGATGTCGTGCGGAGCGCCGATTACAAGCACATCGGACTCGGCCAGAACGTCTTCCAGGGGGGTCAGGTCAGGATCGATGCTCACATACGGATCCGTGCAAAGTACCCGACGAGCCTTGAAGGCGAGGATCCGCTTCAGCCGATAGCTGAGGCTGGATCGAATGTCGTCAGACTCCGCCTTGAAGGCCATTCCCAGGATTCCCACGGTGAGCTGGCTCAGGTCGAACCGCTCCTGGAGACGCGCGACGGCATACAGGGGTAGCCCCTCGTTGATCAACATCGCCGAGTGACCAAGGGTGAACTGGTTGTTGTTGAAGGCAGCCAGCTGCATCGTGTCCTTGAGCAGGCAAGGCCCGGCGGCTAGGCCCGCTGTGGGCAGGTCCTGGGCTCTCGGGTACTCGTGGGCAAGCGCCTCGCGGATCTTGGCGTAATCCAGGCCAAAATCATTGGCGATCATGAAGAGCTGGTTTGCGGTGGCGAACTTGATGTAACGCCAGGTGTTGGTGAAGAGCTTGGCGAGCTCAGCCTCCTCCGGCATCAGCTCGACGATCTCCGGCGTCAGGCGACGAAAGAGGTCGGCAGCTCGGCTGCGGGCGGTCGGCGTCCGCCCAGAGACGAGCTGCGGCAGGCTGAAGAGCTCAACCATCGCCTTTCCTTCGGCGATGCGCTCCGGGCAGAAGGCGACTTCGATTCGCTTCCCCTGCTCAGCTAACTGCCTCTCCACCATGGCCGTGACACCGGGGTAGAGCGTGCTCCGCAGGACCAGCAGCTGACCATCGACCAGATAGGGCCCCAACTTGGTGACCTCCCGGGGCACATCCAGAGCCTCCGGGTTGAGATGCTTGTCGATCGGGGTCCCGATCACGACCACAATCGCGTCGGCCTGAAGTAGGCTCTCTGGCTCCGAGGTGGCGAAGAACGATCCCTCGTCGAGAACCTGCCGCAGGACCTCCGAGGCCCCGGGCTCGTCGAAGGGCATCACTCCTGAGCTCACCTTGGCCACTGAGTCCCGATTGATGTCGAAGACCGCGGTCTTGAGGCCCCGACTGGCGAAAGCCAGACCAAGGGGAAGCCCGACATGGCCACAGCCCCCGACCACCGCGACGTCTACCCGGCTCATGATCGCCTCGATGTTATCGGATGGTCGATCGGCACTTCGAAAGGCGGCCTGGCTGGGAGCCGGCGGCGCTCCCAGAGCCCCGGGGACAGGGTCGTCCCTGATCAAGAGTCACGATCAGGACCCTAGCGGCGAACTTCTGGCGACCCGGCTGCGGGA
>DATDII010000061.1:0-6337 GCA_036521135.1 Candidatus Dormiibacterota bacterium
GGCTGGGGTCCCTGAGCGCCGGGCTGGCCCGGTCCGGACGCCGGCTCGGGGCGACCCTGGTCAAGCACCGGCTCCGCGCCGCGGTGGCGGCGTCGAGCTTCCTGCTCGGCCTGGCCCTGGGGAGCGCCTCGTTCGTCCTGCAGAGCCACTTCGCGACTCTCTACCAGGAGGGCCAGCACCTGAGCGGTTGGGAGAACTTCCTCCGCCTGGGCGCTCCCTGGCAGGCGCTGCTCCCGGTCGGGATCGCCGCGCTCCTGGCGACCCTGGGGGCCTTCCGGCTCGGCGGTGCGGAGCCCGAGCCGCCGGTCAGCCTCGGCGGCGCCAGCGCCAGCGCATCCCAGTTGCGGACATCCCTGCGCCAGGAGCGCCGGGTCGTCCGGGTCGCCCTCACCGTCATGGCCGGCCTGGTCGGCATCGTGGCCACCCGGCTCCTCGTCTACTCGGTGATCGCCTTGAGCGGAAGCCGCCTGGCGGCCGCGACCTGGGATGGTGTCGCGATCGAGCTGGCCTTCTGGCTCGTCGCCGGGGCCGCCTTCTGGAACTGGGATCGCCTCCACCGCGCCCGGATGGAGGGTTGGGGCGTTTATGACCAGTGAGCCCATCCACTTCCTGAGCCGGCGCAACTGCCCGCTCTGCGATCGGGGTCACGCCGCGCTCCTGGCCGCCGCCAACCGGGCCGGGGTCGCCGTTTCCGAGTTCGACGTGGACGAGGATGACCGGCTCAGGCAGCTCTATGGCGAACGGGTCCCGGTCGTCCTCTACCGCGGCCGCCTCCTGGCCGAGGGGCGGATCGACCCGGTCGCGCTCAGTCTCGCCCTCGAGGCCACGCTCAGCCTTCGGGACGGCCCTGACGATTCGGTAACGGCCAGCTGATCCCGGGCGGATCGGGGCTAGACTGCCGCCAATGACCGAGCTTCGCGCCACCCCTGGGGCGGCGGCTCCCGAGCTCTCGGTCGTGCTGCCCACCCGCAACGAGGCGGGCAACATCGACCCCCTGCTGGCCCGGCTCCGACTCGCCCTGGCCGAGATCGACTACGAGCTGGTCTTTCTCGACGACAGCGAGGACGGGACGGCCGCGCTGCTGACCGAGGTGGCGCGCCTCGATCCCCGGGTGCGCCTGATCCACCGCCCTCCGGAGCTGCGCCAGGGCGGCCTCAGCACCGCGGTCGTCCTCGGCCTCCACCACTGCCTGGGCCGGGTCATCTGCGTCATGGACGCGGACCTCCAGCATCCCCCGGAGACCATCCCGCTCATGCTCGAGGCGGAGCGGGATGGGGCCGACCTGGTGGTCGCCAGCCGCTACCTGGCAGGCGGGAGCCGGGCGGGCCTGGCCTCAGGCCTGCGCCAGGTCGTCTCCCGGTCGGCGAGCCTCCTGGTCCAGCTGCTCTTCGTGGAGGCAAGGTCGAGCTCCGACCCCCTGGCGGGCTTCTTCCTCTGCCGCGCCAGCCTGCTCCGCGGGGTGGAGTTCCGCCCGGTTGGGTTCAAGATCCTGCTCGAGCTGCTGGTCTGCTCGCCGCGACGGGTGGTCGCCGATGTGCCCCTTCGGTTCCAGGCACGCACCGCCGGGGAGAGCAAGGCCAGCCTGGCCCAGGGGATGCTCTTCCTCCGCCACGTCTGGTCGCTGATCCGCGACGTGCCCGGCAGCGCCCGCCTCTGGAAGTTCGCGGCGGTGGGCGGGAGCGGCCTTGCCCTCTTCCTGCTGGTCCTGGAGCTGGCCGGCAACCTGCTCAACTGGCCCGCCATCGGCGCCTGGGCCGCGGCCTTCCTCCTCTCTGGGGTCTGGAACTTCGCCTGGAACCTGCGCCTCACCTTCGCTGACCTCCGCCGCGAGCGCTATCCGCTGCGACGGCGCTACATCTCGTCCACGCTCACCGCCGGCGGGGCCCAGCTGATCACCTTTCTGGGCCTGGTCGGCAGCCCCCTGCCGCTGTTGGCCGACGGGCTGCTGGCCGCGGTCCTGGGGATGGCCGTCAGCGCCGCCCTCAACTGGCAGCTCGCCAGGCGCCACCGCCGCCCCCCCGCCGAGCCGATCGGGGTGGACCGCTTCCTGGCCCAGCTGGGCAGGCGCGCCGGGGCCGAGCTGGCTAGCCTCTTCGACGCCCAGGGCGCGACGGTCGCCAGCTGGGTGGCGGCCGGGCGCGGCGGGGAAGCCGCCCTTGAGCTGGGCCGGCGGGCCCGCCAGACCGTGGTCCCGGTGGTCTGGACCGAGTCGCCCTCCAACCGGCCCCAGGCCCGGGCCAACGTGGAGGTGGTCTCGATCATGGTCCTGCCCTTGGAGCTGGCTGGCGCCGAGGGCTTGACCGTGGCCTTCCAGCGCCACACCCGCGAGGCCTTCAGCTCTCGGGACCTGGAGGCCACCATGCGCCAGATGGACCGGCTCCGGCCCCGGCTCGGGCTGGCCAGCGATCCCACCCAGAGCGGCCCGACCGGGCACACGCCGGACTCCGGCCTCGACCCGGCCGGGATCAGTAGTAGTCATGGGAGCCGGGAGCCGGGAACAGCGACGCGACCGGGGTAGCGGTCTCCTCCGGTAGCCCCGCCGCAGGCAGGCGGAGCAGCCTCTCGACCGCCAGGCTGGCGACTCCGTCGTCGCCCTGGATCACCCCCTCGGCACAGATCACCGGGTCATGGTTGGCCCAAGCCCGGTGGGCCCGGTAGACCTGGGGGCGGAGCACGAGGTCGAGCTGGCCGGTCTCGTCGACCACGGTGAAGAACCTCATGCCATGGGCGGAGTGGGGCGCTTGCCGGGTGATCACCAGCCCCGCCGTCCGCAGCCGCTGGCCCCGCTCCGCCCGCCTCGCCTCGGCCAGCGGAATCGCCCCCAGCTCGGCCAGCTCCGGGCGCAGGAACGACACCAGATGGGCTCCAGTGGTCATGCCCATGATCCGGTAGTCGGCGGCGGCACGCTCCGCCTGGGTGAGGTCGGCGAGCGCGGGTGGTTCCGCCGGCAGCTCGAGCAGGACCTCCTGCCGGGGCCGGCTCCCGGTCAGGGCGTCCTCCACCGCCTTGAGCCGCCAGAGCAGCTTGCGTCGGGATTCACCGAAGCTGTCGAGGGCACCCAGCATCACCAGTGCGTCCAGCGCCCGGCGGGGCAGCTCGGTGCGCCGCCAGAAGTCCTCCGGGGACAGGTAGGGGCCGCGTGCGCGCTCCTGGTCGAGGCGCTCGCCCCAGGCCTCCCCCAAGTCGTGGACGTACTTGAAACCGAGCCGGACGCCAAACTGAGGTGGCCCTTCCGAGGCGTCGTGAAGCCGCTCCAGGCGGCACCGGCTCCGGCTCAGGTTGATGTCGACCGAGAGCACCCTGACCCCACAACGCTTGGCGTCCTCGACCAGCACCGAGGGGTGGTAGAAGCCCATCGGCTGGTTGTTGAGCAGGCCGACCAGGTAGGCCGGGTGGTGGTAGAGCCGGAGCCAGGCGGTCTCGTAGGCGGTGCGGGCGAAGGCCGCCGCGTGGCTGCGGCAGAAGCCGAACTCGGCAAAGCCGCGGACCGTCTCGAAGAGCTCGGCCGCGACCGGATCCGGCACCTGGTGGTGGCGACAGCCCTCGAGGAACCCCTGCTCCAGGGCGGCCATCTCGACGCGGGAGCGGTGGCGGTTCATCGCCCGGCGGAAGCGGTCCGCCTCCCCGGCACTGAAGCCCGCCAGCTGCATCGCGATCTCCAGGATCTGCTCCTGGTAGAGGATCACCCCGAGGGTGTCGCGCAGGATCGGTTCCAAGAGGGGGTGCAGGTAGGTCACCGGCTCCCGGCCCTGGCGCCGGCGCAAAAAGGGATGGACCGCCTTGCCCTGGATCGGCCCGGGCCTGATGATCGCCACCTCGACCACGAGGTCGTTGAACTCCCTTGGCTTGGTGCGGGGCAGGGTCTGCTGCTGGGCCCGCGACTCGATCTGGAAGACCCCGATGGTGTCGGCCCGGGCGCACATGGCATACACCTGCTCATCGGCTAGGTCCAGGGCCTCCAGGTCGGGCCGCTCCCCGGTTACCTCCTCCAGCTCCTGGAGGGTCTCGGCCACCACCGAGAGGGTGCGCAGGCCGAGCAGGTCGATCTTGATCAGGCCCAGGTCCTCGACGTCGTTCTTGTCGAACTGGACCACCACCCGGCCGGGCATCGTCGCTCGCTCCAGAGGAGCGATGTCCCAGAGCGGCTCGCCGGTCACCAGCATCCCGCCGTTGTGGATGGAGAGGTGGCGCGGCACGCCCACCACCGCCTCCACCAAGGTGGCGAACTGGCCCCAGGCCTGGGTGGCCAGCAGGGGCTCGGGGCGGTCGCCCCCGGCTTGGAGGAGCTGGGCGACCAGGGCCTCCTCTCCCTGGCCGTACCAGCGATCGACCGACCGGCCCAGCTTCTCGACCACTGGCAGGGGCAGCCCGAAGGCGGCCCCCACCTGGCGGATCGCCATGCGGGAGCGGAAGGTGATGACGGTGCACACCATCCCGGTCCGGTCCTGGCCATAGGTGTCGTAGACGTGGCGGATCAGCCGCTCCCGGTGGGCCGTCGAGATGTCGATGTCGATGTCCGGGGTCCCCTGCATCTCCTCGTGCAGGAAGCGCTCGAACAGCAGGTGGTGGGCGATCGGGTCGACCCGGGTGATCCCGAGCAGGTAGGCGACCAGGCTGTCTGCCGCCGAACCTCGCCCCTGAGCCGGGATCCCCTCCCGGCGGGCGAAGTCCATCAGCTCCCAGACGATGAGGAAGAACTCGGCCAGCCGGCACTTGGCGATGATCCGCAGCTCGTGGCGCAGCCGTGCCTCCACCTCGGCCGAGGCAGCGGGATAGCGATCGGGGATCCCGCGGCGGCAGATCTGCTCCAGGTACTGGTCAGGGCTGAGGCCCTGGGGAGCCCGGAACGCGGGGAAGCGGCTGTGGCGGAAGTCCAGCTTCAGCTGGGCTCTTGCCGCCAGCTCAGCCGTGGCGGCGAAGGCGGCCGGGTAGGGCAGCAGCTCCCGGAGCTCGGCCTCCTCGCGCATCCAGTACTGCTGATTGGGCAGCAGCAGGCCCCGCTCGGCTGCCTCCTCCAGGGTGCAGTTGTGGCGGATGGCGGTGAGCACATCCAGCAGCGCCGCCTCCCCGGGCATGGCATAGCGGGGGCTGCCGGTCACCACCAGGCTCACCCCGGTCCGCTCGGCGCAGGCCGCGGTCTCCGCCGCCAGCCAGCTGTCCCCGGGATGGAGGTGGTGGACCAGGCCGAGGAAGACCTGGCCGTCGGGAAGGGCGTCGCGAAGGGCTCGGGCGGCGCGGTCGGCCGCCTCCCGGTCACCCTGGAGCAGGGCCCGGCTGATCGGGCTGTGCGGCCCGCTCGCCAGCACCGTGCACCGGTCCACCTGCTCCGGGTCGACCCGGCTGTCCGGCGCCGCCATCCGATCAGCACTCTCCCGCCGCCGGGCCAGGGCCGGCGGCAGGACGGCATCCCGCTCCACCCGCACTGGACCTCCGGCTGGGGAGAGCGCCGGCATCAGGCCCGCCAGATGGAGTCGATGCGCTCCCTTGGCGCCCGCCAGCTGGGCCCGGCTCACCGCCCGGCAGAGCTGCTGGTACGAGGGCCGATCGGTGGCCAGCAGCGCCAGCCGGCCGCCCCCGTCCAGGTCCAGTTCGGCCCCGACCAGCGCTCCCAGCCCGGCCCGCTCCGCCGCCTGGACCAGGCGGACCGCCCCATAGAGGCCGCCCCGGTCGACCAGGCCCACCGCGGGCATCCCCAGCTCGGCCGCGCGCGCCACCACCGCCTCCGGAGCGCTTGCTCCCTGGAGGAATGAGAAATAGGAGCGGGCGCAGAGCTCCGCAAATCCGGTCCCAGTCATCCGGCCATCATACGAACTGATGTTCGCCCCTGGTCCTTTAGAGCCTGTCGGCTTAGTCTTCCGGCGTGGCCGCCTCCCTGCGCTTGATCGGCGCCGACGGCTGCCCGGGAGGCTGGATGGTGGCCCTCGAGTACACCGACCGGGCCACCGCCCTCGAGCGCTGGGACACCTTCCACCTCGGCGCCGTAGCCCGGCGCTCGTCGGTGGCTGCGGTCGTGGTCGACATCCCCATCGGCCTGCCGTCAAAGGGGTCGCGTGCCTGTGACCTGGAGGCGCGCCGGATGCTCGGGCGGCCCCGGGCCAGCAGCGTCTTCCCGGCCCCGCTCCGACCCATGCTCGAGGCGACCACCTACGAGCAGGCCCAGCGGATCCGCCGCCGGATCGACGGCCGGGGCTGGTCGCGCCAGGCCCATGGCATCCTGGCCCGGGTCGCCGAGGTCGACGCCATGCTTCGCCACCAAGGGGCGGAGCGGGTCTACGAGGGTCACCCCGAGCTGGCCTTCCAGGCGCTGGCGGATGGCGTCCCGCTGGCCGACTCCAAG
>DATDII010000062.1:0-7524 GCA_036521135.1 Candidatus Dormiibacterota bacterium
CCAGGTCGAGCTGACCGGCGGCATGGCGTGCGTAGCTGGCGAGGGCCCCGGCGGCGATCTCGATGTCGGTGATCTCCCCTGGCAGAACCCGGCGGAAGTCCTCCCGGAAGAAGGTGTTCTCGAGCTTGCGCTCCTGGCGCCGGTCGAGCGCCACACCGCGCTCGTCGAGGACGAGGAGGTCGGCCGAGCGAGCATCGAGTGGTGAGGCAAGCACGTGCACCGAACCGACCGCACCCGACTCCCTCGTGTAGTGGCAGGTGACCGGCACCGGCAGCTCGCCCAGGTCGACGACCCGGGCTCCCGCCGAGAGCATCCCGGCGATCATCGCCCGTTTGATCATCCCCGAGCCCGGACTCCGGTCCCGGCAGATCGCCAGCTGGCTGCCCCGGGGATGGGTCGCCGACCAGGCGGCGCCGAGGCGGGCGCACCACTCAGGGGTCAGCTCGACGTTGATGATGCCGGTGATCCCCGCCTTGCTGAAGAGGCTGCTTCGCCAGGTACCGGCCCAGATCACCGACTCGTGCACCACCGACCCCGCCTCGATCTCCTTGCCGGGCCAGATCCGGACCCCGGGCTCGACCACCGACCGGGCACCGATGGTGCAGTCGTCGCCGATCACGCTCGAGTCGTGGAGGAGGACATCGGGCTTGAGGGTGGCCGAGCTGCAGACGACCGCCTGCCGCAGGCGGCAGCGCTCACCGACGTAGACCTGAGGCCAGAGGACGCTGTTGCTCACCTTGGCCCCGGCGTCGACCACGGCGTAGCGGTCGACCACCACCGGGCCATTGAGGAATGCCTGGTGGCCGATCACCGCGTCCCGGCCGATGAAGGCGGGGCCGACGATCCGGGACGTGTCCGCCACCGAGGCGCCCTCGTTGATCCACTGGGAGGGCCCGGTCCGCTGGCCGGCGATCTCGCAGACCACCCGCCCGGTCAGGGCGTCCCAGTTGGCCTGGAGGTAGCTCTGGACGCTGCCGATGTCGCACCAGTAGCCCCTGCCCACGGTGGCCCAGAGCGAGTCCTGGCGCCGAAGCATCTCGGGGAAGACGTCCTGGGACCAATCGCAGGCGGTTGCCTCCGGGCAGTAGTTCAGCACCCGGGGCTCGACGATGTAGATCCCAGTGTTGACCTGGTCGCTGAAGACCTCGCCCCACGAAGGCTTCTCGAGGAAGCGCTCGATGCTGCCATCGGCGGCGGTGATCACCACCCCGTACTCGAGGGGGTTGCTCACCCGGGCCAGCACCAGGGTGGCCTGGGAATCATGGTCGCGGTGGAAGGCGACCGCCTGGGTGAGGTCGATGTCGGTGAGGGCGTCGCCGCTGATGACGATGAATGTCTCCTCCAGCAGCGCCGCCGCGTTGCGGACGCTGCCGGCGGTCCCGAGCGGCCGGTCCTCGACCACGTACTCCAGCTCCATCCCCAGTTCGGTGCCGTCCCCGAAGTAGTTGCGAATGCTGGCGCCTAGGTACTGCAGGGTGATGATCACCTCGGTGATGCCGTGGCGACGGAGGAGCCGGAGGACGTGCTCCATGCAGGGCCGGCCGACCACCGGGACCAGCGGCTTGGGACGCCGGCTGGTGAGCGGGCGCAGCCGGCTGCCCTCGCCCCCGGCCATCACCACCGCCTTCATCGGAACATGTCCTGACCCACCTGGCTACCGTCGGTGTGCCCCGCCATCCAGAGTCCCCGATCGATCATACGGAGGCCCGGCGGCGGCGATCGTGGAGCCAGAGCAAGAACGTCACCAGGAGCACGGCCAGGGCGGTCACCCCGACCGTCCCCTCCAGCTCGGCGCTGGCGCGGGGCGGGCTGTAGACGGGAGGAGCGGGCAGGACCTGGAGCCGGTGCAGGTAGATGCCGGCATCGGTGACCGCCACCACCATTCCCCGGGGCCGCCTTGAGAAGACCGGGCCGACCGTGGCCAGCTCGCGGACGGCGGCACCTGGGGGCGGGGCCCGATACCAGCTGTAGCCGCCATCCGGGGTGAGCAGGGTGCCGAAGCCATCGGTACCGACGTAGGCCGCCGTCCACCCGTCCGCGGCCAGGGCCGTCACCCGGGGCACCCCGTCCAGGCCACCGGCGGGCAGCACCTGGAAGGCCCGCTCCCAGCTCCTTCTCTGGCCGAGCCAGATCAGCCCGCCGGCCTCCGCGACCAGGATCGCCCCCGAGCCCAGCTCGGTCAGGGCGCCTGTGCCAGCGGGGAAGCGGGGAGCGTGCTCCGAGCCGGCCCAGCCCCGGTCGCGGAGGCCTGTCCAGAGCCGGCCCCCGATCAGGGCCAGCCATGAAAGGCCGTCCCGGGGAGGGGCCTCAACGGCCGTGGCCGGCCCGGCGGCGACCCGCTTGAGCTTCTCCCCGAGCCTCCCTGCGAAGAGGCCACGCGAGCTGGCGATGGCAAGCTGTCCATGGCTGCCGAGGGCGATGGCGCGGACGACGCCGGGGATCGAGGGCTGGCTCCGGGTCTGACCGTCCTGGTCGACCACCGCCAGGGCGCCTCCCCTCAGGGCCACGACCCCGACCCGCCCGGCCGCCGCCACGGCGGTCGCCGGTGGCCCAAGCGCCGGCAGCGGCCTGAAGCGGCCGGTACTGGGGCGGTACCAGCCCGCCCTCCCGCCTGAGATCGCCAGGGTGGCCTGGCCCTGATCTGAGGCGATCTCGGAGAAAGGTCGCGACCCGAAGGGGGCCCTGACCCACCAGCCACTGGCGGCCAGGACCGGCTCACCACCCAGAAGGAGGCTCGAGCCCATGACAGCCAGGGCCGCGGCCAGCGTCAGCGCGGAGCGGGACATCGGCTACTGCCCGTAGAGGCCGCTGACGATGGCCGCCACCAGGAAGAGCTCCGCCACCACGTGGACCACCGCTGCGGGCAGGACGCTCTGGCAGCGCTGGGTCAGCCAGCCCCAGATCAGCCCCAGCAGGATCACGATCGGGATTAGGCTGTCGGCGGGGCCCTGGGACTGGGTCGCGATGTGGGCCATGCCAAAGATCAGGGCCTGGACGATCAGGGCGGCGAGCGGGGAGTGCTCCCGCTCGAGGGCGGCCAGGAGCACGCCCCGGAACTGGATCTCCTGAGCCACGGCACTGGTCGCGTTGGCGACCCCGTAGGTGAGGCCGGCCGAGCCGCCAAAGGCGATCAGGGGTACACCCTCCCGGCCGATCAGGGGCGCCGGCAGGGCGAAGGCCACCGCCAGGAAGAGCAGCGACACCGAGACCGCCACCAGCACCGGCCCCCGGCGAGGCCGAACCCAGAGCCGCAGCTGGGGACGGGGTCTCGGGGTCAGCTGGTAGAACGCGAACGCCATCAGGATCGAGATCGCGAGCCAGGCTGAGCCCGCCCAGGCGTTGCGGGTCGGTCCGTTGGGCGCCCCCAGGATCGAGGCAAGCGCACCCCCCTGACCGAGGACCCAGAGCCAGCACGAGTAGGGAAGCGTCAGGTTGGTCAGGGCGAAGGCGGTCGGAGCCTGGCCCCGCAGGGACGGGAGCAGAAGGCAGGTCCCGGTGATCGCCGCGAAGTAGCCGGTCAAGCGCCAGAGGTCGGGGTCGACGCTCTGGGGATCGCCAAAGAGGCGGGGCAGGAGCATGACCGCGGCGGCGCCGCCCAGAATCAGGGCAAGTCCCGCCCACGACTTCAGTAGGTGCGACCACACGCCCGGCGCTGGCCGGGCCCAGCGCTGGGCCAGCCCGGCGACCACGACCGGCGCTTGACCCGGCCCGGCTCCTAGTTCGCCGAGTCGGGTGGGGGGCTCACCGGGGCGCCGGCCGAGGAGTCAAACGAGGGGGAGCTTCCCTCCTCATGGTCCTCGTCCTCACCCCGGATGCGGTCGACCAGGTCGTAGACCTTGTCCTGGACCGTCCCCGAGAAGAGGAAGGCCACACCGGCAGCTGCCAGCAGCCCACCGGCGAGCCACGCCTTGGAGACACCCCGCCGCTTGCGGGGCGGCTCGATACCGGCCTTCCGCAGCGAGCCCTCGACCCGCCGGCGAGCATCATCGGGGAGGGACTTGGTCGCCTCGTAGGCCGCCTGAATCACCTGCTCCGCGAACTCTCCGGAACGGTCCTTGGCGATCTCGAGCACCTCGGCCGCGCGCTGCTGGGCAGTCTCGGCGGCCGGCTGGACTGCGCTCGCGATCCGGCCCGCGACGTCGGGGATCTGCTGGGAAACGGCGCTCAGCGCCGGGCCGACCGCCTCCCCGGCGCTCTTGACGCCGCTGCCGACCACCTCGACGACGGCACCGGCGGCGTCGCTCGCGGTGCTGCCGAGTCGCTCAATTGGCCGCTGCTTGGTCCGAAATTTCATGGCACCGCCTCCTGACTGCTGTCCCCCCCGAGTGTACCCAGACCCGCCCCTGGAACTCCCTCACGATGTAGAAACCGGAGCCGGAATGCGGTCAGTCACGGGGCTCGGGCCAGCCCTTGGGAAAGTGCTGCAGCGGCCCGTGGCCATGGCCCAGACCGGGTGCCTCCGCGATCGCCGCGGCGACGTACTGCTTGGCCCGGCGGATCGCCGCCAGGGGCGCCAGGCCGCGCCCCAGGTAGGCGGCAATCGCCGCCGAGAAGGTGCAACCGGTCCCGTGGGTGTGCCTCGTGGCGACCCGCGACCCCGGGAGCAGCGTGGTCCCTCTCCCGGTCACGACCAGGTCGTCGGGCTCACCTGGTGAGTGGCCTCCCTTGACGACCACGTATTCGATCCCGGACTGGCAGATCAGCCGGCCCGCGGCCTCAGCCTCGGCCTCGGATCCAACGGCTAGCCCGGACAGGGCCGCCGCCTCAGGCCAGTTGGGGGTGACCACCAGCGCCTGGGGCAGGAGCCGCTCCCGCATCGTGGTGAGGGCGTCCTCCTCGAGCAGGCGGTCGCCGCTCTTGGCGACCATCACCGGGTCGATCACCAGCGGGCCCCAGCTCCGTTGGCTGAGCTCATCCGCAACCTGGGCGATGTGGCGCGCCGAGAGGAGCATCCCGGTCTTGGTCGCGACCGGAGGAAGGTCGAGGTCGAGGGCTGAGAACTGATCGTGGACGAAGTCGAGGGGCAGGGGATGGATCGCCCGGACCCCGATCGTGTTCTGAGCGGTCAAAGCCACCGCCACGCTGACTCCGTAGGCGCCGCAGGCGGCGAACGTCTTGAGGTCCGCCTGGATGCCGGCCCCGCCGCCCGAGTCGGTGGTCGCGATGGTGGCCACGATCGGGAGCGCCGAGCGCTGCTCAGCCAACCAGGGCTCCTCCGGAGCGGCGCTCCCAGGACCGGGCCAGCCAGTAGGCGACCGCGGTGGCGACGACTCCGACCAGGCCCGAGATGTCCGCCGGCTGGCCCGCGAAGAGGTGCTGGGCCAACGGCGAGACGAAGCCCCACTGCCCAGGTGGAGGGGGCTCGTTGAAGAAGAGCAGCGTCGCCAGGGTCCCGGCCCCGAAGGCCGCCAGCAAGGGCCAGCGGAACCCGCCGTGGTACCAGTAGCCGCGGCGGCCGATCAGCTCTCGGGGGCTCTGGTCCCGGGCCCGGGCCAGGGTGTCGAGGATGACCAGCAACCCCCAGGCGGGGAACCAGACGTAGGTGATGGTGAGGAAGTCCACGTAGTTGCCCTGGAAGCCGACCCCGGCGAAGAGGACCAGGGCCGCGATCAGGCCGCCGAGCACCCCGGCCGCGGCGGCGGCCGCCCAGCGACGCAGCCTGATCCCGATCGCCAGGGCGCAGAGGGCGGCCGAGTACACGTTGAGGTAGTTGGAACTGAGCTCGGCGACGATGATGAACGCGGCGAAGCAGTAGGCGAACCAGACCGGGACGCTGGCCACGATCAGGTCGGGCAGGAGCCGCCCCGGGTCGATCGTCTGGATCGCGGCTCCCAGAAGCCCGCAGAGGACCAGGCTGGTCGCGCTGCCTCCTCCACTCGCCAGAGCCACCCGCAGGGGCGCTGCGTCGGTCGGCAGGTAGCGCGAGTAGTCGGCGGCGTAGGTGACCCAGGAGACGATCAGGGCGAAGGTGAGGGTGAAGCCGAGGGCCATGGCGGCCAGGTGGGGTCCGGCCGCGAGGCGGGTCGACAGTCCCAGGTGCCAGCGGGAGAGGGTGAAGAGGGCCAGGACTGCGCAGACCGCGAGGAAGAGGGGGACCTGAACGTGCTGGAAGACGGAGATGGTCCGGTGACCGTAGACCGCGACCAGGAAGGAAACCAGGGTGATCGCCACCAGCAGGAGCGGCTCGGCCACCGAGGGAGCCTGGTGGAGGATGGGCAGGGCCTTGGTCGTGGTCACGGCGATCGCGCAGTCATAGGCGAACCACCCGATCGCGATCAGCATGGTCAGGAGCCCACCCACGTTCGCGCCCCGGCGCCCGAACACCATCCGGGACTGGACGATCTGGGGCGCCCCGGAGCGGACTCCGGTGATGCTGAGCAGGCCCAGAAAGGCGGCCCCGGCGAGGGCGCCGGCGATGAGGACCAAAGCCGCGTCCCAGAACCCGAGCCCGGCCGAGGAGATCAAGAGCGCGCCTGCGAAGAGCGAGAAGAAGTCCGCGAGGGCGCCTGACCAGATGAAGAAGAGCTCGCGGGGGCGGCCCCGGCGGAGGCTGGCCGGCACCGGCTCCAGACCGCGCAGCTCGACCCGGAGGAACTCGTCGTCGGTGGCCCCGGGCGAGTCGGAAGGGGGCCGGCCGGCTGGAAGCTCCGCGACCGTCCGCTCTGCCAATCCCGATCTCCTCCCGACCAAGCCGTCTCGAAGAGGGACCGGCAGGTAGAGGGCTTCCCGACGCTGGTACTAACCAGATCCGGTCATCAGGGTTGGCGACGTGCCTCTCAGCGCCCTGCCGGCGCACCCCTAGCTGGGGAGCTACGCTCCCAGGGCGGAGTATAGAACGGGACGATCAGCGGGGCTGGGCGCACCGGGGCGGCTGCGGGGGCACCCGATAATTGGGCGGTGCCGACCGACCCGCTCACCTTCACGGCCCGCTGGCCCGTCCGCCAGTACGAGGTGGACCGCCAGGGTCACGTCAACAACGCTGTCTACCTGAACTACGCCGAGGAGCTCTCCTCCCGACACTCCGAGCGCCTCGGTTTCGGCCAGGAGTGGGCCGAGGCCCGAGGCGGGATCTGGGTCATCCACCGCAACGCGATCACGTACCACAGTCCGGCCCGCTTCGGTGATGAGTTGGAGCTCACGGTCAGGGTGGAGCTGGTCAAAGGCGCTCGCGGCCAGCGCCGCACCACGGTCACGATCGTGCCCGAGCAGCGGCTGGTGGCCGAGATCTTCACCGAGTGGGTGTGGGTCCGGGTCAAGGACGGCCGGCCCGCACCGGTCCCGGCTGAGCTGGTCGAGCTTGCCGCCCAGGCCACCGCCGAGACCCTGCGCCGGAGGGCTATGGCCAGCCGAGGATGGGCTGGTGGGGAGATGGGGTAGCGGGGAACCACAGGGGAGGGCGGCGGGCCGCGAGCCGCGATGGAGCTGGCGGGGGCCGCCGTCGCCGTGGCGGAAGCCTGGCTCTTCTGGCTGGCGGGAGGCGTGCTTCGGCTTCGCCTCAGTCGGGCAGGTACCCGCGGGTCACTG
>DATDII010000063.1:0-7344 GCA_036521135.1 Candidatus Dormiibacterota bacterium
CCAAGATGGTCCTGCTCATGCCGACCTTGGTGATCATCACCCTGGCCTCGGGGCTGCAGCTGTCCCGCGCCATCGGCGACCTGGCGGTGCCCTACCCCAACCACTGGTGGCTGGTCGCCTCCTTCATCGTGGTCGGGGTCATGGCCGTGATCGCCCTGGGCCTGCTCGAGCCGGCCAACCTGGCGGTCCTCTTTGAACTGAAGAAGCCCCGTCCCAACGGGCAGCTGATCGCCAAGCTGATGCGCCGCTTCGTGTACACGGCGGGGATCACCGGACTGCTCCAAGTGGCGACCCTGATCATCATGACCCGGGTCGCCACCTGGTGAGCACCGGCGGACCGTCTCTGGAACAGGCTCGGCCACCGATCACCCAGGTCGCGGTCGCCTCGATGGCCCTGGTGATCACCGGGGGGATCTATCTGGCCGCCTACCTCCCCGGCCAGGCTCCGACCCTTCTGCCGCTCCTGCTGGTCAGTGCCGGGGCGTTGCTGCTGCTGGCGGCGGTGGCGCTTCTCTTGGGGCTGCGCCGGTTCGCCTGGGATCGCTTCTTCCAGGTGAGCGGCTGGGCCCTGGTCGCCTACGTCGTGATCGCCGGCATGCTCGAGTACGTCATCCTCACCGACGGCACCCGGGGTTCGACGCTGGCGCTGCTCACCGGCGCGCTGCTGATCTTCGCCCTCGATATCCCGATCGTGCTCGGGTTCTCAGTCGCGCAGCACCAGGAAGTCGGGGCCTCACCCCCGGCCTGACCCGGCCCCGCTACTCGGGCGAGCGGGTCGGAGCCGGCTGGGGCCGGGCTCAAACGGACCCCTGGTCGCTCCTGATTGGAGGCCGCAGGCGGTAGGGCACGAAACTGCCCTGACTGGAAGGCGGCGCTGCGGCTCTCTGGCCGCGCCCGGCTCCGCCCTCAGCTGACCGCCTTCCTCACGATCGCGGTGATGCGCGCCTCCTCATCGCCGCCCAGGGCGATCAGGGCGTAAGAGGTAGGCCACATCGCGCCCTCGTCGAGATGGGCGGAGTGCATCAACCCGAAGGTGGCGTACCTCGTCTTGAACTTCTGGGCGCTTTGGAAGAAGCACATCACCTTGCCGTCCTTGGAGTAGGCCGGCATCCCGTACCAGAGCCGGGGGGTGAGGGTCGGATCGGCGGCCATGATCACGGCGTGGAGGCGCTCGCCAATGGCACGGTCTGTCTCTGGCATCTCGGCGAGCTTTGCGAGCAGGGCGCTCTCCCCATCCAACTCCTCCGCGCGGGGGCCGCGGCGCCTTGCCGCCTTGAGCTCCTTGACCCGGTCCTTCATGGCGGCCCTTTCCTCAGGGGTGAAGCCCTCGACCTCGGTGTCAGGCGGGGACGCGCTCGCGGTCGCCTTCTGCTTTTGCTTCATGGCCAGTTCCTCTGTCTGCGCTTCCGGTCGGGAACGACACCAATCGTACGGTCGGCGCATCCGGGACCGGGCTCGGCGGCGCGCTGCCTCCACTCCCCACGCCGGGAGCCTGACCAGGAGGCCGGAGAGTTGGGAGGGCTCGGCGAGGGAATACGAGCTCGAAGTGGGCCAGGAGAGTTATATTCCGGCCAGGGGTCTCGGTTTGGCACCGAGAAGATGGCGGCCCCAGGCCGCCCTGCGAAGGAGGACTCGCATGCCCAGGTCGACCTGGCGGGGAGCGGTCAGCTTTGGCTTGGTGTCGATTCCGGTTCGGATGTACAAAGCCACGGAGTCCCAGCGCGTCTCCTTCCGGTTGCTCTGCAGCTCCTGCGGCTCCCCGATCCAGAATCGGCGCTGGTGCCCCAACGAGGAGAAGCTGATCGGCTGGAACGACGTGGTCCGGGGCTTTGAGGTGGGCCGCGAGGAGTACGTCGAGGTCACCGACGCCGATCTCGAGCATCTGCCCTTGGCCAGCACCGACACTATCGAGGTGATGGAGATGGTCTCCGAGGAGCAGATCGACACCACCTTGTTCCTAGACCAGGCCTACTACCTGGAGCCGGAGCCGACCGGGGTCCGGCCCTACTACCTGCTCAAGCAGGCGCTCGAGCGGAGCCATCGCACCGCGCTCGGCAAGATCTCGATGCGCGATCGAGAGCACCTCTGCCGGATCTCGCCCCATGACCAGGCCCTCACCCTGAGCACTCTGCGCTGGCCCCAGGAGATCCGCTCCACCGAGGGACTCCGCCTGCCCGAGGGGCAGATCGAGATCCAAAAGCGGGAGCTGGACATGGCGCTGGCCCTGATCGACAACCTCAGCGTTGACTTCGACCCGAGCCGGTACCAGGACGAGTACCGTGAGGCCCTGCTCCGGGTGGTGGAGGCCAAGCAGGAACATCGGCGTCCCCCGGCTCGGGAGGCTCCGGCCCGGGCCGACAACGTGGTGGACCTGATGGCCGCCCTCAAGGCAGCGGTGGCCCAGACCGGTGGCCGACGCCGCCCCGCTGAGGCCCCCGCCCGTCGAGCGACAACGAGCCGCAAGGCATCGTCGAGGGCCCGGGTGGTGCCGGCGACGGCATCGCGGCGAAAGGCCTCTTAGTCAGCCCCCACCTGATCGGGAGCCGGGCTCCCGCCTGAACCTCCCGGTCGGACAGCGGATGCGGCGGTCACGGTTCCCGGCTTGGGAGCGCTACCCTTCAAGCTCGTCTGGTCTTTTAAGGAGTCGGACTGGTGGTCTGTTCCAAGTGCGGCGCCGAGACCGCCCCGGGCCGGAAGTTCTGCGGCCAGTGCGGGTCGCCCCTGGCGCAGGGCTGCCCCGCCTGCGGCTTCAGCAACGCGAGCGGGGTCAGGTTCTGCGAGGAATGCGGCACGTCCCTGGCCGGTGCCGCGCCCAGCCAGGTTGGGGCGGGTGGATCCTCAGCGGCGACGACTCCCCCCACCGCCCCTGTCGACATGGTCGAGCTCCGCTTCGTGTCCGTCCTCTTCGCCGACTTGGTCGGGTTCACCAGCCTGTCCGAGTCGCGGGACCCGGAGGAAGTCCGCGAACTGCTGAGCCGGTACTTCGACCTCTGCCGGGAGCGGGTGGAGCGCTATGGCGGGACGGTCGAGAAGTTCATCGGGGATGCGGTGATGGCGGTCTGGGGCGCCCCGGTCGCCCAGGAGGACGACGCTGAGCGCGCGGTCCGGGCGGCACTCGACCTGGTCGAGGCGGTGGGGACGCTCGGTGAGGAGGTGGGCGCTCCCCAGCTGGCGGCCCGGGCCGGAGTCCTGACCGGCACCGCCGCCGTCAACCTCGGCGCCACCGGCCAGGGCATGGTGGCCGGGGACCTGGTCAACACCGCCTCTCGGATCCAGACCCAGGCGGAGCAGGGGACGGTCCTGGTCGGGGAGTCGACCAAGCGGGCGACCGAGGCGGCCGTGGCCTATGCCGAGGCGGGCAGCCACCAGCTCAAGGGCAAGGCGGAGGCGCTGCCCCTCTTCCGGGCGCTGCGGGTGGTTGCCGGTGTGGGCGGCCTGCTCAAGTCGGAACGCCTGGAGGCGCCCTTCGTGGGCCGGGAGCGGGAGCTACGCCTGGTCAAGGAGGTCTTTCATGCCTGCACCGAGGGCCGCCAGGCGCACCTGGTCCAGGTCACCGGCATCGGGGGCATCGGCAAGTCCCGCCTGGCCTGGGAGTTCTTCAAGTACATGGACGGCCTCAAGTCAGGCTACTTCTGGCACCGGGGCCGCTGCCTCGCCTACGGCCAGGGGGTCACCTACTTCGCCTTGGCGGAGATGGTCCGCGGCCGTGCCGGCATCCTGGAGGCGGAGGGACGGGAGCCGGCCCTGGCCAAGCTGCGCGCGCTGGTCGAGCAGTACGTGCCCGATGCCGAGGACCGTCGCTTCGTGACTCCCCGACTGGCCCATCTGATCGGGCTGGAGGAGCGGATCTCCCCCGACAAGCAGGACCTCTTCGCCGCCTGGCGCCTCTTCTTCGAACGGTTGGCCGACCAGAGCCCGGCGGTGATGGTCTTCGAGGACATGCAGTGGGCCGACCCCTCGCTGCTCGAGTTCATCGGATACCTGATGGAGTGGTCTCGGGCCTATCCCCTCTTCGTGGTGAGCCTGGTCCGCCCTGACGCCAGCGCGGCGGGCCTGGCGGCGAGCAGTCGGAACGGGACCTCGATCCACCTGGAGCCGCTCTCTCGGGCAGCCATGGAAAGTCTGCTGAAAGGACTGGTGCCGGGGCTGCCCGAGCCGCTGGCGGACCGGATTCGCCAGCGCGCGGAGGGCATCCCCCTCTACGCCGTCGAGACGGTGCGGATGCTCCTAGACCGAGGGCTTCTGGTCGAGGAGGGAGCCGCTTATCGGCCCACTGGGGAGATCGATACCCTGGAGGTTCCGGAGACGCTCCAGGCACTGATCGGGGCCCGGCTCGACGGGATGTCCGCCGAGGAGCGCCAGCTGACTCAAGACGCCTCGGTGCTGGGCAAGACCTTCGCCCCGGAGGCGCTCGCCACTCTTTGCGGCCGAGATCAACCCGAGCTCCAGCCGATGCTGGCGGCTCTGGTCGCCAAGGAGGTCCTCTCAGTTCAAGCCGACCCTCGCTCCCCTGAACGGGGCCAATACGGATTCCTCCAGGACCTGGTCCGCACGGTCGCCTACGAGACTCTCTCCAAGCGGGAGCGTCGGGCCAAGCACCTGGCCGTGGCCTCCTACCTCGAACGCGGCTCCCCCAGTGAGGCCGAGGAGGTGGTCGAGGTGATGGCCTCGCACTACCTCGAGGCCTGGCGGCTCGACCCTGACGCGGCCGATGCCGACCAGATCAAGGGCAGGGCCCGGGAGATGCTGGTCCGAGCGGCTGAGCGGGCGGCTGGCCTGGCCGCCGCCGAGGAGGCAGAGGCAGCCTTCGACCAGGCAGCCGAGCTCAGCGAGTCCGACCTGGAGCGGGCGGCCCTGACCGAGCGTTCCGGCGAGATGGCGGAGCTGCGGGGTCGGATGGACGCGGCCGGGGCTCGCT
Source organism: Candidatus Dormiibacterota bacterium (assembly GCA_036521135.1). GTDB lineage: Bacteria > Chloroflexota > Dormibacteria > Aeolococcales > Bog-877 > Bog-877. The sequence continues at coordinate 4,919 of DATDII010000063.1, forward strand.
AACAGGAGGCGATCCGGCTCCTCGAGGCCGCAGGCCAGTCCCGGCCCGCGGCCCGGGTGCAGGCCCGCCTGGCAGGGGTCGAGTGGATCCGCGGTCAGATCGACCAGGCCCTGACCCGAATGGAGAGAGCCTACGGCGGGCTCGCTGGAGATCGGCCTGACCCCGACCTGGCTGTCGTTGCAGCCCAGTTCGGGCGGCTCCTCGCCCTTTATGAGCGCTACGAGGAGGCGGCCACCGTGCTGGAGGAGGCACTCGAGCTGGCCGAGCACCTGGAGCTGCCCGAGGTCTTCTCCCAGGCCCTAAGCAGCAAGGCTATAACCCTGACCCACACCGACCGTCTCGACGAGGCCGGCGTCCTTCTCCGCCGGGCGATCGAGGTTGCCCTGGAGCACGGCTTCAATGCGGCCACGATGCGGGCCCAGAACAACCTCGCCATGGTCTACGAGTCCCAGGACCGCTTCGTCGAGATGCTCGGCCTCACCGACCAGCAGCTGGAGCTGGCCCGCCGGGCCGGGGACCGCTTCTGGGAGCTGTCCACCCTGACCGGCTCGCTCTCGCCGATGATCCGCCTCGGGCGCTGGGACGACGCGACCGCGAGGGCGGCGGAGGCCCAGGCCGCCGAGGAGCTGAGCTCGCTCAAGCACACAGGGCTCCAGCTGATGGTGATGACCGAGGTCCACCTCAACCGGGGCGACCTGGCCGAGGCTGAGCGGCTGCTTGAGACCCTGGCCTGGACCGGCCGATCGGAGCGGTGGGAGGCCCGGGTCAGCCACGCCTTGGCCACAGCCGAGGTGTTGCGCGTTCGCGAGCGGGCAGCGGAGGCGCTGGCCGCCGCCGAAGAGTTCCTCGACACTCGCTCGGAGCGCCAGCTCGGCCTCACCGACGCCCTGGTCAAGCAGGCGCTGGTGCTGGCGATCCAGGCGGCCATCGACCTGGGCGACCTGGCAAAGGCGGATGAGCTCCTGGGTATGGTGCGGACAGCCCGGCCCGGTCAGGTGAGCCCCTGGCTTTGGGCCCAGGTGGCACGGCTCTCCGCCCAGACTGCGGCCGGCCGTGGGGATCATGACGCCGTTGAGCCCGGATTCGAGATGGCCGAAGCCCGGTTCCGGGCGCTGGGCACGCCATTCGAGCTAGCCACCTCCCTCACCGAGCACGCCGAGTGGCTGACTGCAAGGGGGCGCGGTGACAAGGCGCGGGCGATGCGCGTCGAAGCGCGGCAGATCTTCGAGCAGCTCCGGGCTCACAACTGGGTCGAGCGCATCGGTCCCATCGAGGAGGCGGAGAGCGTCCCCGCCTGAGCTCGGCCGGTAGAGCCTAGCTATCGGCAAACGAGGGAGCTCCCGGCTCCGACGCTGGATCTCGCCAGCTCCGCACTTCGAACTCCCGCCAGCCCTCGCTCGATGAGGATCCGGTTGCCGCAGGCGCGACCGACCGAGCCAGAAGCGGTCAGCCCCAGCTGCCGACCGGCTGGCGGATGGAAACGTTGACCCGGTTGTAGACGTTGGTCAGCGAGATCATCAGCAGCAGCGCCGCCAGCCCCTTCTCGTCGTAGTGCCTGGCAGCCTCGTTCCAGATCTCGTCCGGCACCGGGTCAGGTCGGTCGGCAAGCCTGGTCACGGCCTCCGCCAGGGCCAGCGCCGCCCGTTCGGCCTCGTCGAAGTAGGGGGCCTCCCGCCATGCCGCGACCGCGAACAGCCGCTCGTCGGTCTCGCCCTTCTGCTTGGCGTGCTTGGAGCCGGAGTCGACGCAGAAGCTGCAGCCGTTGATCTGGCTCGCCCGGAGATGGACGAGGTCAAGGGTCCGCTCGGGCACACCCCCCTGGGTGGTGGCCTTCTGCAGCATCTGGATGGCCGAGACCGCCTCGGGGAAGAGCGTCGCCGGGTTCTTCATCCTTTCCGCCATGACGTGTTCCTCCGTGGAATGACCCACCATGAGCTCCGCGTCTCAGTTTGGCTCGGCTGGTCGGAAGAGCTGCGTCCAGAAGCGTCCGATGACCGGTGGCCGGAGAGACGCCGAGGTCCAGCTCCAGGCCCCGCGCTGGCTAGTGGCAGCGAGACGCCGCCGGATCTGCCAGAGCCGGAGCGCAGACCGGTGCCGAGGAACTGGCAGATGGTGAGCGATCGATCGGTCGCTCTGGCGCAGCCGTCTCAAGGTCTGGAGGCGGCAGGTGGAGCGGCGGCTCGACTCGACCCGGCGCATACTCGGTTGGCTCCGGGGAACGCGGGGAGGATCGTCAGATGACCAGCGGTGAAGGTGGCAGTACCCAAGTACTGGGCAGCCTCCGATCGGCGGGCGGCAGCGGCGTGGTACGGATCGAAGAGCGCCTCGACGCCGGCGTCGAGGCCGTATGGTCGGCGATAAGTGACCCCCAGCGTCTTGCCCAGTGGCCTGGCAAGATGGAAGGCGACCTTCGCCCGGGCGGGAGG
>DATDII010000064.1:0-2029 GCA_036521135.1 Candidatus Dormiibacterota bacterium
TCCGCCAGGTGAACGTGCTCAACGCCCGCCAGGAGGGTCGGTCGTGATTTTGGAGGAGATCGTCGAAGCGGGCCTGGGCCAGGGGGTCGCCGTGGTCCTGGGCGAGAAGGCGACCAGCCTCAACTTCCGGGTGGCCAACAACACCGTGACCACCAACGGCCGGGAGGAGTCGACCTCGGCCGGGATGGTGGCGATCGAGGGCAGCCGGGTCGGGGTCCAGGCGGGAGACGTGCTCGACCGCGACCAGGTCGAGGAGCTGGGCCGCCAGGCTCTGGCGCAGGCCCAGGCTAGCCCCGAGGCTCCCGACTTCATGGGGCTGCTCGGGCCCGACGAGGCCGCCTCGCCGGATCCCGGGCTAGACCGGACCGCGCCCGAGGCGCTGCCCCGCGACCTCGAGCCGCTCCTGGGCCCGGTCGGGGAGGTGCTGCAGCAGTCGCGGAGCGCCGGGCTGCGGATGTTCGGCTACGTCCAGGCCACCGCCTCCCAGGAGCGGCTCGGGACGTCGACCGGAGTTCAGCTCGAGGGCCGGCGCCAGAGCGCGTCGCTATCGCTCACCCTCAAGACCCAGGACCTGACCCGCAGCGTCTGGACCGGTGCCATAGCCCGCCGCCTCGGCGACCTCGACCCGGCCGCCCTGTACCGGCGACTGGCGGGCCGGCTGGCCTGGACCGAGCACCGGGTGGAGCTCCCCGCCGGTCACTACCAGGTCCTGCTCGAGCCCTCGGCCACCGCGGACATGATCGTCCGCCTGCTCTGGGACATGCACGCCCGCGGCGCCGACGAGGGCCGGACCGTCTTCGCCGGCAAGACCGGGCCCCGGGTCGGGGAGCAGATGTACGCGCCGAGCGTGACCCTGGCCAGCGACCCTCGGGACCCGGAGATGACCGTTCCCGGGTTCGTCCACTGCCTCTCCTCGAGTGAGTACGCCTCGGTGTTCGACAACGGGATGGCGGTGCCGGCCGCGGTATGGGTCGATCAGGGGGTGCAGCAGGACCTGATCTGCCCAAGGCGCTGGGCTCAGGACCATGGTCATGTGGTTCGCCCCGATGTCGACAACCTGACCATGCGCGGCACCGACACCACCCTCGAGGAGATGATCGCCAGCACCGAGCGGGCCCTCCTCGTGACCTCGCTCTGGTACATCCGGGATGTCGACCCGGCCACGCTGCTCCTCACCGGGCTCACCCGCGACGGCGTCTTCCTGATCGAGCGGGGAGAGGTGGTCGGGGCGGTCAACAACTTCCGCTTCAACGAGAGCCCGGTCGGTGCGCTCCAGCGCACCGTTGAGATCGGCCGGCCCGAGATCGCCTATTCGCGGGAGATCGGTGACGCCGCCTTCATCAAGGCGCCCCCGATCCGGGTGGAGGACTTCTTCATGTCCTCGGTGTCGGACGCGATCTGATGCCGGGGAGGCTCCGTCCGAGTCAGTCCAGGCTGGTGGCGTGAACCGGGTCGAGGCTGGCGAGCGGCTCACCAGCTCCCTGGAATGGGTCTGCCAGACGCTCTGGCTCGGTCAGCGCCAGGAGCCCGAGCTGCTCCAACTGCAGGAGGCCCGGGGCTCCCTTGGCTATCCCCACTACATCGTCTCCCGGGCGGGCCAGGTCCCGGAGGCGGACTGGGCCGAGGTCCTCTACGTGCTCCCCCCCGCGCTGGTCGAGCACCTCCTGCCCCGATGCCGGGCGCTCGAGCCCCTCGCCTACCAGGAGGCGAGCCTGGAGGCAGCTGGGGCTGCCCTGCGCCGACTCCGACCGGGGGCGGAGGCTGCGGTGCTGGTCCGCCTCGCCGGCAAGGCCGAGCCTGCGAGGGAGAGCGTGCTGGCTCGGGCCTGGTGGCAGCTCGACCCCGGGCCTGACCCCCACCGCCAGCTCCTCTGGGCCGCGATGACGATCCGCGAGGCCCGGGCCCACGCCCACTACCGGGCGGCGGCCGCCGAAGGGCTGGCCCCGGTCGAGCTCCTGCTGATCACGTCGCTCTGGGAGCGGGAGACGGCCGTCCCCTTCCAGCGGCTCTACCGCTGGGGGGACGAGGA
>DATDII010000065.1:0-2156 GCA_036521135.1 Candidatus Dormiibacterota bacterium
GCCGCCGCGCACCGCTTGAGCGCCTCGGCGCCGGCAGGCGCCCTCACCCACCAGCCCTCGGCCGCCGAGCTCCAGCAGGCGCACCGCGAGTGCGCCGAGCAGGTGCGCCAGGCGGCCGCCAACTTCTACTACGCCTTCCGGCTCCTGCCTCGCGGCAAGCGGGAGGCCCTCCACGCCGTCTACCGCTTCTGCCGCGCCGCCGACGACATCGCCGACGGCGAGGGCACGGCCAGCCAGCGCCGGGAGCGGCTCGAGGAGTTCCGGTCCACCCTCGACCTGACCCTGGCCGGCAACCCTCCCGACCGCGCCTGGCTCGTCCTCTGGGACGCCTCCCGCCGCTTCCGGCTTGAACCGACCCACCTCCATGAGGTGATCGACGGCTGCGCCGCCGACTGCGCCCCCCTGACGATCACGACCAGGGACGACCTGGAGCGCTACTGCTACGGCGTCGCCGGGGTGGTGGGGCTGCTCAGCGCCCAGATCTTCGGCTCCCGCGACGGGCGCGTCCCCGACCTCGCCGTCCAGCTGGGCCAGGCCATGCAGCTGACCAACATCCTGCGGGACCTGAGAGAGGATGCCGAGCGCGGCCGGCGCTACCTGCCGGAGGAGGACCTGGGCCGGTTCGGCTGCCGGGATGAGGATCTTCGCCTCGGGCTGCTCGGGCCGAGGGCCGACGCCTACCGCCAGCTGATGGCGGCCGAGGTGGGCCGGGCCCGTGAACTCTTCGCTGAGGGCAGCCGGCTCATCCCCTTGGTGGACCGGGACGCCCGGGGTTGCCCGGCGGCCCTGGCCGCCCTCTACCTCGCCCTGCTCGGAGAGATCGAGCGCCGAGGCTACGACGTCCAGAGCCAGCGCATCTCCCTTGGCCGGGGTCGCAAGGTACGGCTGGCCCTTGGAGCCTGGGCCGGGGCCACCCTCAGCCGCTGAGGCGGGAGGAGAAGGTGGACGCGGTGGTGGTCGGCGGCGGCCTGGCCGGCATCAGCGCCGCCCTCGAGCTGGCGGACCAGGGCGCCCGGGTGACCCTGGTCGAGCGGGCGCCGGTGCTGGGCGGCCTGTGCCGGTCGGTCCCCGACCCGGTCGCCGGGAGGGTCGACACCGGCCAGCACGTCTATCTCGGCTGCTGCACCGAGCTGGAACGGCTACTTGGCCGGATCGGGGCCGAGCCCGCCTGGCGCCAGGAGCGGCTTGAGCTGGCGGTGGCCGATTCCGTCAAGGGCCGGAGCCGCACCCTGCGGGCCGGGCGGCTGCCCGCGCCGGCCCATCTGCTGCCGCTGCTCTGGCGCTGGCCCGGGCTACCCACGCGCCAGCGGCTCGCGACCGCGGCGGTCGCCTCCGCGCTGCGGTCCTTCAGCGCCGAGGACAGGGTCCTCCTGGACATCGTCCCGGCCCGCTCCTGGCTCCAGAGCCTGGGCCAGGACGAGGTGGCCATCCGCCAGCTCTGGGAGCCACTGCTGGTCTCGGCCTGCAACGTCAGCCTGGACCGCTGCAGCGCCGGGGTCGCCGCTTACGTGATCCGAGAGGGCTTGCTTGGCGGCTCGGCGGCGGGGTCTCTGCGGATTCCCGCGACCGACCTGACCGCCTGGCTGGACCCTCCCAGCCGACGGGAGCTCACCGCCCGTGCCGTCGAGGTCAAGCTCCGCTGGAGGGTAGCCGAGCTCCTGCCGGGGCCTGGGTCGACGCATCTTCTCCGGAGCGCCGAGGGGGAGGAGCTCAAGGCCGACCAGGTGGTGCTGGCCGGGTCGGCGGCGTCGGCGCGGCGGTTGCTCACCAGCCGGGGCGCGGCCGACCCGGTGCTGGATCGAGCCGCCGCCCTGCCCCTGTCACCCATCGTCAACCTCCACCTCTTCACCGACCGGCCGTTTCTCCCCGGTCCGGTGGTCGCCGCGCCGGGCTCGCCACTGCAGTGGCTCTTCGATCGCTCCCGCCTTGGTGACGGGGACCAGGCGATCGACGGGGTCGCGGTGTTCCACTCCGCCGCCTCCCTGTCCGCGGCGGATGCCCTGGTCGGGGTCGCCCAGACCACCCTCACCACCCAGCTCTGGCAGCTCTGCCAGGAGCTCTTTCCCGCGGCCCGGCGCGCCCGTTTGCGCCACAGCCGGGTGACCAGGGAGGCGGCGGCCACCTTCGCCGCCCTGCCCGGCTCGTTGCAGGCCCGA
>DATDII010000066.1:0-5125 GCA_036521135.1 Candidatus Dormiibacterota bacterium
GCCCTCCGCCGCGCCAGTGCGGCTCGGATCAACGCGGTGCTGCCCTACTACGGGTACGCCCGCAAGGAGAAGAAGACCCAGGCCCGGGACCCGATCTCGGCCAAGCTGATGGCCAACTTCCTCCAGGTCGCGGGCGCGGAGCGGATGATCGTCCTCGACCTCCACGCCGAGGCGATTCAGGGCTTCTTCGACATCCCCGTCGACGCCCTCACCGCGAGCAAGATCCTGGCCGCCCACGTCCGGGCCCGGCACGGCCGCCAGCCGGTGGTCGTGGTCTCGCCGGACGTCGGGGGGACGGCCCGGGCCAGGGCCATCGCCCGTCGGCTCGACTCACCCCTGGCGATCATCGACAAGCGCCGTCCCCGGGACGATGACATCGAGATCCTCAACGTGATCGGCGAGGTGGACGGGAGTCGCTGCGTGGTGGTCGACGACCTGATCTCGACGGCCTCCACCCTAGCCGGCGCGGCCCATGCCCTGATCAGCAAGGGGGCGACCTCGGTCGACGTCCTGGCCACTCACGGGGTGCTCAGCAACGGCGCCCTGGCCAAGCTCGAGGAGGCCCCCGTCGACGAGGTTGTGGTGACCGACAGCATCCCCCTCGCCCAGGGGATCACCGACAGCGCCAAGGTGACCCAGGTCTCGGTGGCCCCGCTGATCGCCGAGGCGATCGTCCGGGTCCACGAGGGCCGGAGCGTCTCGGCCCTGTTTCGATGACCAAAGCCGCCTGCTAGACTCGGTCGGAAGATGAGCTCTGGCTCACCCCCTGGCGGACCGGCCCGGTCGCTGACGAGGAGCCCTCGGGGGCGGCTGGTGGGCCCGACCGCCGGATCTCACCGAGCGGAGACTGGGTGAGCAAGACCGCGACCCCTGGCAAACCCCCTCCCAACCCACTGTGAGCGGCTGGCTGGTCGTCGTCCTGGTGATCGCGCTGGTGGTCGCCGGCCTCTCGGCCACCGCCGAGACGTCGCTCACCTCGGTGAGCCGGCTCTGGCTCCGGGCCCGGCGCTCGGAGGGCGACCGGCGGGCGGCACTGGTCGAGCGCCTGCACGCCAACCCGGGCGCCTACCTGGGCACGATCCTGGTCAGCAACACCCTGGCCCTGATGCTCGCCTCCTCGTCCGCCACCCTCCTGGCGGAACAGCACCTCGGGGCCGGAGCGGCGCTCTGGTCGGCGGTGGCGCTCGCCATCCTGGTGCTGCTCTTCTGCGAGCTCGGGCCCAAGACCTACGCCCTCCAGCACAATGAGACCATGGCCCGGCTGGTGGCCCGCCCGGTCGCCGTCGCGACCCGGGTGCTGAGCCCGCTGGTCCGGGTGCTGACCGCTATCTCCGCCTTGTTCTTCCGGCTGCTCCCCGGTCAGACCGGGCGCCGCACCCCGTTCCTGTCGGAGCAGGAGCTGAAGGAGCTGGTCCTCGCTAGCGAGCAGGAGGGGATCGTGGAGGAGGAGGAGCGGGAGATGATCCACGGGGTGCTGGAGATGACCGACAAGCCGGTTCGGGAGGTGATGGTCCCGCGGGTCCAGATGGTCGCCCTGCCCGCCGGCTCCACCGTCGATGAGGCGATTGCGGAGATCCGGGAGCACGGCCACAGCCGAATCCCGGTCTATGAGGAGACGGTCGACAACATCACCGGGGTGATCTACGCCAAGGACCTCCTCGGGCGCGGGGGACGGAGCCCGGGTTCGGCGCCCTCGCTCGGCAGCCTGGCCCGGCCGCCCACCTTCGTTCCCGAGGCGAAGCGACTTGGCGAGCTGCTCCAGGAGATGCAGATCGCCAAGATCCACCTGGCCGTGGTGGTGGACGAGTACGGCGGGACGGCGGGACTGGTCACGATCGAGGACCTGCTCGAGGAGATTGTCGGCCCGATCCGGGACGAGTACGACCAGGCCGAGCAGGAGGAGGTCCAGCTCGTGGCCCCCCACGAGGCGCTGGTGAGCGCCTCGGTCAGCCTCGACGACGTCAACGAGCTGCTCCGCCTCCACCTCGAGGGCGAGGACTTCGACTCGGTGGGGGGCCTGGTCTACGCCCATCTGGGCCGGATCCCGTCGGTCGGCGACCAGGTCGACGTCGGCGACGGGATCACGATCACGGTCGAGGCGATCGACCGTCGGGCGATCCGGACGGTCCGGGTCCACTCGGCCAGCCCCTTCGCGACCGAGGGGGATGGGGCGGACCCGGGCCCCGCCTCCCAGCCCCCGGAGTCCCCCTGACGGGTGGCCGAGCTCGTCAGCGATGAGGGGATCGTCCTCCGCCGCCGAGCCTTTGCCGAGGCGGACCGGATCCTCGTCTTCTTCACCCTGGGCCAGGGCAAGCTGAGCGTGCTGGCCAGGGGGGCTCGCCGTCCCCGGGCCCGCAACGCGGCCGGACTCGACCTGCTCACGCGTTCGGAGCTGCTCCTGGTGCCGGGGCGGAGCCTCTTCGTCCTGGCCCAGGCACGACCGATCGGGCTGCCCTGGCCGGGCGCCGACATCGTCCGGACCGCCTGCGGGGGTGTCCTCGCCGAGCTGGTGGACGCGACCCTTGAGGATGCCCATCCCGACCCCGACCTCTACCGGCTCGTCGGCGAGGCGAGGGAGCGGATGGCGGATCCCGATCAGGACCCTCGACTGGAGCTGGCGCTGGCCGCCTTCCAGATCGCCGCCGGTGGCGGCTACCTTCCCGAGCTGCGCCGCTGCGCCATCTGCGGCGAGCCACTCCGTGACCGCGACGGGGGCTTCGTGCCCGCCCTGGGCGGGATCGTCCAGGGCGCCTGCTGGAATGCCCAGGTCGGGGTGCTGCCCTGCTCGGCAGTGACCCTGCGGGTGCTCCGCCGCTTGGAGGCAGGCGACCTGCCCACCCTGCGCCGGCTGCGCTGGACCGAGCTGCTCCGTGACCAGGTCGAGTCGATCCTGCTGGCTCATCTCGAACACCATCTCGACCGACCGCTCAAGGCGGCCCGGATCCTGGCCGACCTGAGAAGCCTGCCCCCGGTCAAGGCCTGAGCAACCGCCTCAGCGGTGGGTCGAGGCGGCGGGGTCGGCGGCCAGCAGGAGATCGGGGCGATGGTGCCAGCGCTCGAAGAAGCGCCGGAAGTTGAGCCGGCTGAGCCGCTCCCGCTCGTCAGGGTCGGTGTCCTCCCAGCCGCGGTGGTTGTGCATCACCACCGGGAGGTCGGCGATCCGCTGCTGGCGCAGGCCCAGGGCACGCAGGGTCAGCGAGTAGTGGAAGTCGAGCATGCGGTAGAAGCGAAAGCGTTCATCGAAGAGGCCGGTCTCGAGCAGCCGGGAGCGGGCGAAGGCCAAACAGTAGCCGTCGACGGCGTCGACCTCGACGGTCTCGGCGTCCTCGAACTCGCGCAGGTCGCGGCTGCGGGCTCCCCAGCGCCCCACCGCGCCGATCTCGGGATTCTCGAGGGTCGTCAGCAGGGGCGTGAAGCAGTCCCCGGTCAGCTCCACCCCGGTATCGAGGATCAGCACCACCCGGCCCAGGGCGGCCCGCAGGGTGACGTTGCGGGCGGCTCCCTCCCCGAGGCGGTGATCGGCGTGAAAGGCGCGGATCGCGGGATCGGCCTGAGCCAGGCGGTCGACGGCGGGGCCGGCATCGGCGGAGTCGTTGTCGACCACCAGGATCTCGACCCGGTGCAGGCCCCGGTGGCGCTGGATGCTGGCGATGCAGCGGGCCAGGTCCTCGGGGTAGCCGGCGGCGACGATGCTCACCGAGACGTCGGCCCGGTCCCGCTCCGAGCGCCGGTCGAGGACCTCCAGCGCGGAGGAGATCAGGCCCTGGCGGTGGTCGAGCGCCGAGGCGCTCCGATAGGTGGTGTGCTTGGGGCCGTCCTCGGGGACGACCCCCTGGCCCAGCAGCAGAACGCGGGACTCATCCGCCTCCTGGTAGCGGAGCTCCTGGCGGCTCAGCTGGCGGGACCGGGCCAGTCCCGTCCACGGTCCCGAGCTGACCGCGGTCGCCGGCGCGCGGTCGAGCCCGAGGCCGAGCCAGGTGTCGGCCTGGAGCAGGCCGGCTCGTCGGGTGGCACCCTTGATGCCCGGCTCTCTGGCGAACCGCCACACCCGGGCCAGGGCCAGGGGCAGGTCGAGGTTCTCCTCGAGCGCCTGCCGGACGGCCGTGTCCAGGGCCTGGACCCGGGAGTCGTCGGCCTGGCCGCCGTCCTGGCTCGCCAGCTGACGCAGGCGCTGCAGCCCGCGCTGGGCGGCCGCCAGTGAGGCCAGGGTGAAGTTGAGCCGGGTGCGGTAGCGCACGGTGGCGCAGAGGTAGCGGAAGGCCAGAGGATCGAAGCCTCGGGCATCCAGGTCCTGGACGGTGTAGACGTTGCCCTGGGACTTGGCCATCTTGACCCCGTCCGCCAGCAGGTGCTGGCCGTGGACCCAGTGGCGGACGAAGGGCTGGCCGGTCGCCCCCTCGCTCTGGGCCAGCTCATCCTCGTGGTGGGGAAAGATGTTGTCCACGCCGCCGGTGTGAAGGTCGACCTGCTCGCCGAGGTAGGCCATTGCCATCGCCGAGCACTCGATGTGCCAGCCGGGGTAGCCCCGGCCGAAGGGACTGTCCCAGACCATCAGCTGCCGCCCCGGCTCGGCCTGGCGCCAGAGGGTGAAGTCGGCCGGGTGGCGCTTGGCCGGGTCGGGCTCGGCCAGGGCCGCCCGCTGCAACTGCTCGAGGGAGTTGCCCGACAGCCGCCCGTACCCGGGCTGCGCGCTGGTGTCGAAGTAGACCGTCCCGTCGACGGCGTAGGCCAGTCCCCGCCCGAGCAGGCGCTCGACCAGGGCGACCATCTGTGGCACATGGTCGGTCGCCCGGGGGAAGATGTCGGCCGGTTCGATCCCCAACATCGCCTCCGCCTGGTGAAACTCGGCCTCGAACTCGCCGGCGATCTCGGCCGGGCTCTTGCCCGCGGCAAGGGCGGCGGCGATCACCTTGTCGCCGCCGCGCTCGGCCATCTCCTGGCGCATGTGGCCGACGTCGGTGATGTTCTTGATGTGGAGGACCTGCCAGCCCTGGCCGCGGGCGATCCGCTTGACCCAGTCCGCCAGCAAGTAGGTGCGCAGGTTGCCGATGTGCACCGAGCGGTAGACGGTGGGACCGCAGCTGTACATCCGCAGCCGGGGTGGCTCGCGGGGCTCGACCGCTCG
>DATDII010000067.1:0-10260 GCA_036521135.1 Candidatus Dormiibacterota bacterium
CGAACCCGACCGGGCGCTCGATCCAGTGGGGGTGGGGGAAGCCGACGACCGCCGCCTCCTTGACCTTGGGGTGGGCCATCAGCTCGCCCTCGAGGATTACCGATGAGATCCACTCGCCGCCGGACTTGACCAGGTCCTTGGTCCGGTCGACGATCTGGATCGAGCCCTCGGCGTCGACGGTGGCCACGTCGCCGGTGCGGAACCAGCCGTCGCTGGTGAATCTGCCCTCGACGTCGTCGGGGTCGTGGTAGTAGGCCCGGGCCACCCAGGGCCCGCGGACCTGGATCTCACCTGGGGTCTCGCCGTCCCCGGGGCACTCGACCCCGGTGTCGAGGTCGACCACCCGGAGGTCAACCCCGAGCACGGGGATCCCCTGCTTGGCCCTGACCGACAGTCGCTCAGCTGGCGACGCCAGCCCGAGCCCGGGCTTGACGATCCCGACGGCGGCGACCGGCGAGGTCTCGGTCATCCCCCAGGCGTGCAGCACCCGGAGGCCGTGCCGGTCGAAGCCCTCGATCAGCGCCGGCGGTGCGGCCGAGCCTCCGCAGAGGATCATCCGCAGCTGGGGGAGCGGGGTTGGATGGCTGTCGAGGTGGTTGAGCAGGGCGGTCCAGATGGTGGGGACCCCAGCTGTGACCGTGACCGACTCGCCCTCGAGCTGGCTGAGGAGGCGGGCGGATTCGAGGAAGCGCCCGGGCATGACCAGCTTGGTCCCGAACCCGACGGCAGCGTGGACCAGGCCCCAGGCGTTGACGTGGAACATGGGCACGACCGGGAGCAGGGTGTCCTCGAAGGAGAGGCCGATCCAACCCGCCATCCCGGTTCCGGCCGAGTGCAGGAACGATGACCGGTGGCTGTAGAGGACGCCCTTGGGACGGTCGGTTGTCCCTGAGGTGTAGCTCATCGCCGCCGCCTGGTCCTCGTCGAGGGCAGGCCACTCCATCCCCGGCTCCTGGGCCTCGAGGAGCTCCTCGTAGTCGACCGTCGGGGGCAGCCCCGAGGTGTCCGCCTCCCCGCCGCCCATGAGGACGATCAGGCGGACGGTGGGGATCCGGTCGGCGACCCGGGCGAGCAGGGGCAGGACGCTGCGCTCGCAGAAGATGACCCCGTCCTCGGCGTCGTTGATCACGAAGGCTAGGTCGTCGGGAAAGAGCCGGATGTTGAGGGTGTGGAGCACGGCCCCGCTGCAGGGAACGGCGAAGTAGCACTCCAGGTGGTGCTGGGTGTTGAAGGCGAAGGTGCCGACCCGGTCCCCGGGCCGGATCCCAAGGCCCGCCAGCGCCCGGCCCAGGCGCTCGGTCCGCTCCCCGAACTGGCGGAAGGTCGACCGGAGCGGCGCCCGGCCGGCCCGCTCGGTGACGATCTCCTGGTCGGGGAAGTAGCGGACGCCGTGCTGAAGGAGGTGGGTCAGGGTCAGCGGGTAGCCCATCATCAGGCCTTCCAGCGCTGGTGCTTGCGGCGACCCGGTCATCACGCTCCTCCCGGCTCCTGGCGGAGCCCGGCTCTCAGCTACGGATAGATTCCGCGGACTGAGGTCGCATCGGCTACGCGCTTGACGGCCAGGCAGTAGGCGCCCATCCGCAGCGTCGTCGTGTGTTCCCTGGCCAGGGCGTCGACCTGCTCGTAGGCGCGCTCCATGATCCTGGTCAGCCGGCCGTTGATCTCCGACTCCTCCCAGAAGAACGACTGGAGGTCCTGGACCCACTCGAAGTAGGAGACGGTCACCCCGCCGGCGTTGGCGAGGATGTCGGGGATCAGGACCACGCCCCGCTGGTGGAAGACGTCGTCAGCCTCGGGGGTGGTCGGCCCGTTGGCGGCCTCGACCACGATCCGGGCCTGAACCTGGGCGGCGTTGCCCATGGTGAGCTGGTTCTCGAGGGCGGCTGGGATCAGGACCGTGACCGGCAGCTCGAGCAGCGCGGCGTTGCTGATGGCCTGGGTCGCCCCGGCGAAGCCGGTCACCCTTCCCGTCGTGCGCACGTGGTCGAGCAGGGCGGGGACGTCGAGGCCCTCGGGGTTGTAGGCGCCGCCGAAGACGTCGGAGACGGCGACGATGCGAAAGCCCTGGGCGTGAAGGAGCTCGGCGCTGACGCTGCCGACGTTGCCGAATCCCTGGATCGCGACCGAGGACTCGGCAGGGTCGATCCCCATCCGGCGGCAGGCCTCGAGGGTCACCACCATCACCCCCCGCCCGGTCGCGGAGGGACGGCCCTCGGAGCCCCCGATCGAGAGCGGCTTGCCGGTGACGGTGGCGGGGACGGAGTAGCCCTTCTCCATCGACATCGTGTCCATGATCCAGGCCATGGTCTGCTGGTTGGTGTTGACGTCGGGGGCGGGAATGTCGGACTCGGGGCCGATCAGCATCGAGATCTCGCTGGCGAAGCGCCGGGTCAGGTTCTCCAGCTCCTGGGCGCTCAGCTCGGTCGGTTCACAGATGACCCCGCCCTTGGCGCCGCCGTAGGGCAGGTTGGTCACGGCGCACTTCCAGCTCATCCACATCGCCAGCGCCTTGACCTCGTCCAGGCTGACCTGGGGGTGGTAGCGGATGCCCCCCTTGGCCGGGCCCCTGGTCAGGTTGTGCTGGACCCGGTAGCCAGTGAAGATGCGGATGCTGCCGTCGTCCATCCGGACTGGGAAGTTGACGGTGAGCTCGCGACGCACCTCCCTGAGCACCTGGCGCATCCCCTCGTCGAGGCGGAGAATGCTGGCCGCCTGGTCGAACTGTCGCTGGGCGGTGACGTAGGGGTTGGCCGGGGCGGTTGGCGAGGTCGCTGTCAGGACACCTTCAGCCATCGACCGCCTCCCGGTGACATTGGTCAGTCGGAACATCGTAGGGTAGGGCCCGCTTCGGTCGGTCTGTCAAGGTGGAGCGGGCGCGCCCCGAGCCCCTGGGTCAGACCTCGGCCAGCCGTTCCTGGCCCTGGCTCGACTCCCGGCCACCTCTGAGCCCAGAGAGGAGGGCGGCCGCCAGCGCCATCGCCGCCAGGAAGATGGCCGCCGCCACCGTCCCTTGTCGGGCCAGCAGCGGCGAGCTGATGTGGCTGATCGAGACCCCGGCCGAGAGCCCGAACACCAGGCCGGCTAGGGCCACGCCCAGGGCGGTTCCCATGCCCCTGGTCATGTTGAGGATCCCGCTCGCCATGCCCGCCTGGTTCCGGGCCACCGAGCCCATGATCGCGGCGTTGTTGGGCGGTGTGAACGCGCCGAGACCGATCCCGACCATGGCGAGCTCGACCAGCAGCACTGCCCCGGAGGTGGGGTGGATCGCGAAGCCGAGGAGGGCGGCCCCGACCAGCGCCATGCCGCTCACGGTGAGTCGCCGCGGTCCCCAGCGGTCGGCGAGGATGCCGGCGAGGGGGGCGGCCAGGCCCAGGGCGAGGGGAAGGATCAGCAGGCGCAAGCCCGCCTCTCCTGGGTTCAGCCGGCCGGCAAAGCGCAGGAAGAAGGGGAAGACGAAGAGGGTCCCGAAGAGGGTCAGGTAGGAGAGCAGGCCGCTCGAGATGCCGAAGCTGAAGGTGCGCCCGAGGAAGAGGCGTAGCCGCATCATCGGGGCGGTGACCCGCCTCTCCCACCAGAGGAACGAGAGCCCGAAGAGGAGGGAGAGGACCAGGCTCGCGATCACCAGGGCCGAGCTCCAGCCGGCCTGGTCGCCGATGGAGAGGGCGACCAGGAGGCTGGCCACGGCGACCACAAAGAGCCCGATGCCGATCCAGTCGATCGCCTCGCGCTCGGCCAGGTAGCGGCTGCGTGGGAGCAGGAACCAGCCCAGGCCGAAGCCGATCAGCCCAGCTGGGACGTTGATCAGGAATATCAGTCGCCAGCCGCCCCAGAGGAGAAGCAGGCCGCCGACCCCGGGCCCGAGGCAGAGGCCGAGAGCCTGGGCCGCGCCCTGGACCCCGATCCCGCGGCCCAGCTTCTCGCGGGGCATCGCCTGGACGATCAGGGCCACGCTGTTGGCCTGGAGCATGGCCGCTCCCAGGCCCTGGAGCACCCGGAAGGCGTCGAGGCTGAGCAGGTTCGGGGCCACCCCGCAGAGGCCGCTGCCCACGATGAAGATGGCGAAGCCATAGATGTAGAGGAGCTTGCGCCCGACCATGTCGGCGAAACGGCCGAGCGCGGGCACCAGGGCGATCAGGGTCAGGAGGTAGGCGAGCGACACCCACTCGACCCCACCCAGCTGGCTGTGGAAGTGGGCCTGCAGGGTGGGCAGGGCGATGACCACGATGCTGGCGTCGAGCTGGCCCATGAAGGCCCCGACGCAGACGGTCGCCACCACCCACCAGTGGGCCTGGGGATGGGAGGCCACCCGGTCAGGGCGTTTGGACTCGACCAGGAGCCGGCGCCAGCCGTGCGCCGGCCGCTGGGGTGGCAGTCCCGCCTCTCGGTCTAGGCGGGCCAAGGTCCACCAGCGCGGTTCCGCCTAGCCTGGCCGGGGCTGGAGGGCCTCACCAGCGACGCTCCCACCCCGGAGCGCGCGCCGAGCCCATCCCGGGGTCCCGGGATGGGCCGCTCGACTCGCTGGCCGTGGCGCTTGGCGACGTCTTCCTAGGAGCTTCCCGACTCCTGGCCGATGGACGGTCGGTCGACGACCGCGGCGGGGGCGTCTCCGCCACCGACCACGCCGCTCCCGGTGGCGACGATCGCCTGGATGTCCTCGGTTTCATACCCGCTCAGGATCGCCCAGCCGTAGGCGAGGAGGCCGAGCATGATCACCACCAGCAGGTCGGCGGGGAAGGGGATGCCCGCCGGCTTGCCCGCCTCGGCGGCCGGGCCATAGGCGCCGTAGTACGAGATCGCGTAGATCGCGAGGAGGAAGTAGATCAGCCACCAGCTGCTGCTGACCGCCTTCTTGCCCTCGGCGTTGCAGAGGTAGTAGAGGGCGGCGGTGAAACCGGCGACCAGAAGGATCATGGTGAAGTAGAAGACGGGGAAGGCGGGGTGGGAGACCGTGCTCGAGTTGGCGACCAGGATCCATTGCCCCCAGCGCTGATCGATGATCCAGAGGGCGGCGAAGACCAAGCCCAGGACCCAGCCGGCGACGGGGTGGATCCAGCCCCGATTGGGGGCGTAGAACCAGACGAAGACGGGCAGGGCGACGAAGACGGCCGCGTAGATGATGGCCAGCTCGGAGAAGGTCGACCAGTAGACGATCAGCATCGCCCCCACGAACCCGATCGGCCCGACGATGCCGGCCGCCGGTAAGCGGAAGGGACGGGCCAGGTTGGGCGCGGTCCGCCGCAGTACATGGACCCCGATCCCTCCCATGATGTACGTGAGCACGGTCGCCCCGGTGATGATCCCCACCAACTCGTACCAACTAGGCAGGGGCAGGAAGAAGAGGCAGCCGACCACCAGCGACGCGATCAGCGCGATCCAAGGGATCCGGAAGCGCGCCAGGATCCACTGGAAGACCCGGGGCAGGTAGCCGACGATGGAGAGCCCGTACATGGTCCGGGCCGACGTCCCCATGTAGACAACCCCGGTGCCCCCGGGAGAGATGAAGGCGTCGATCAGGAGGACGGTGGCGAAGTAGCCGAGCAGGGCGGGCCCGGCGGACTTGAGGGCGATGTAGAAGGGCGCGTCGGCCGCGGCGCTGCCGTGTTTGAGGGCGGTCCAGTCGCCGGCGTGGATCCCAAACGCCCCCCACTTGATCGCTCCGATGAAGGCGACCTGGAGCAGGACGTAGAGGGCGAGCCCGGCCAGCACCGACGCGATCGTGGCGATGGGGACGTCACGCTGAGGATTGCGCGCCTCGCCACCGAAGTCGAGGGCCTGCCTGAAGCCGAGGAAGGAGAAGACGATGCCGGTGGTCGCGACCGCACCCAGGACCGGGGCCCAGCCCTCGGGGGCGAATCCGCCCGTGTAACCGGAGTAGTTCTTGGTGTGGAGGTCGAAGATGAACAGCAGAAGGAAGGTCAGGATCGGGATCACGAACTTCCAGCCGGTGATGAAGCTGTTGAACCGGCTGAGGAACTTGATTCCGACGTAGTTGACGACGAAGAAGACGATCATCAGGCCGAACCCGAAGAGGATCCCGCTGGGCCAGGTCAGTTCGCTCTTGGTGTTGACGATGCCATGGATGTAGCTGCTGGCGTAGGTGACGACGGCCTCGGCCTCGATTGCGGGGACGCTCACGGCGGAGAGGAGGTAGGTCCAGCCGAGGATGAATCCGGTGTAGCCGCCGTGGGTCAGATGGGGGTAGCGGACGATGGCTCCGGTGCGGGGGAGCATGCCGGCGACCTCGGCGTAGTTGAGGGCCACAAAGAGCACCAGGACGCCGCCGATGATCCAGGAGACGATGGCTGCCGGCCCGGCCACCGAGGCGGCACTTAGCGCGGCGAAGAGCCAGCCCGAGCCGATGATTCCTCCCATGGAGAGGAAAAAGAGCTGCCAAACCGTCATCCGCCGGTCGAGCTTTCGGTCCGCTGCCTCTGCGTCGACCAAGGTCCTAGCCATTTGGCGTCCCTCCCAGGCAAAGACTCCGAGCGGGTGGCCACGCCGTCACCCCCCGGCCCAGTCGTGAGAAGCCCAAGGATATCGGTGTGCGGACCACTTGGGAAGAGCCGCGCCGGCGGAGTCACTGCCGGCCCGGGGCAAATCTGGATCGCTGCGGTTGACTTTCATGCGGAGCGAAAACTGACTGCGCGGTCGCCTGCCCGGCTGCCCATAATCTGCGCCATGACGACACCGGTCGCGCTCGAGGTCGAGGTGGAGAGCGCCCGCTCCCTGATCGACGCCGGCTCGCCGGTGCTCGACGTCCGGGACGCCCACGAGCGAGAACGCTCGCGGATATCCGGCTCGCTCTGGATTCCTATCGAGGAACTGAGCGCGCGCTGGCAGGAGCTGCCCCGGGACCGGACCATGGTGGTGCAGTGCGCTGCCGGCTCGCGCAGCTTCCGGGCCACCAAGTTCCTACGCGAGAAGGGCCTGGTGGCGACCTCGATGATCGGAGGGATCAGCGAGTGGCAGGCTCGGGGCCTGCCGACCAGCAGCGGCCCCGAGCGCCCGGGCGGCCCTCCCGCTCAGGGGACCTAGGGCGGAGCGGCTGGCGCGGTGGCCCCGTCGAACGGGCGAAAGGTGACCTTCCGGGCCGCGCCGGTGTCTCCCAGGTGAGAGCATGAGGGGAGATGGCCAGTGACCTGCAGGCGCGCCCGGTGAGCAGCAAGGCGACCTTGCCCCGAGCCGGAAGCGAGCTCGACGACCTCTGCATCAACACCATCAGGACGCTGGCCATCGACGGCGTCGAGAAGGCCAAGTCCGGCCACCCGGGCCTGCCGATGGGGATCGCCCCCGCCGCCTACGTGCTCTGGACCCAGTTTCTCCGCCACGATCCGAGCGACCCCGGCTGGCCCAACCGCGACCGCTTCGTACTCTCGGCCGGGCACGGCTCGATGCTCCTCTACGCCCTCCTTCACCTCACCGGCTACCAGCTGCCGCTGGAGCAGCTGGAGCAGTTTCGGCAGTGGGGCTCGAAGACGCCAGGACACCCGGAGCTCGGTGTCACCGACGGGGTCGAGGTGACGACCGGACCGCTCGGTCAGGGGTTCGGCAATGGGGTGGGCATGGCCATCGCCGAGCGCTATCTGGGCTACCACTACAACCAGCCCGAGCACGCCATCGTCGACCATCGCACCTTCGTCCTCTGCAGCGACGGCGACCTGATGGAGGGGGTGAGCTCGGAGGCGGCCTCCCTGGCCGGTCACCTCGGCCTGGGCAAGCTGATCTATCTCTATGACGACAACCACGTCTCCCTGGACGGGCCCACCTCGTTGTCTTTCAGCGAGGACGTCGATGCGCGTTTTCGAGCGTACGGCTGGCAGGTGCAGCGGGTCGAGGACGGCACCCTCGACCTCGACGGCATCGCCGCCGCGATCCAGGCGGCCATCGATGACGAGAGCCGGCCCTCGCTGATCGCGATCCGGACGCACATCGGCTACGGCGCGCCCCATAAGCAGGACACCAACGCCGCCCACGGCTCGCCCCTTGGAGCCGAGGAGGCGGCGGCCGCCAAGCAGGCATACGGTTGGGATCCGAGCCGCACCTTCTACGAGCCCGAGCGGGCCTTGGCCCACTTCCGCGAGGCCAAGGAGAAGGGCGCCGCCCTGAACCAGGAGTGGAACCGGCGCTTCTGCGCCTGGAGCGAGACCTTCCCCGAGCTCGCCTATCAATGGCGTACCGCCATGGCCGGCGAGCTGCCGGCGGGGTGGGAGGATGTCCTGCCCACCTGGGACGAGGGCGGCGAACCGATCGCGACAAGGAGCTCCGGCGGTCAGGCGCTCAACGCGCTCGCCCAACGGATTCCCTGGATCCTCGGCGGCGACGCCGACCTCTCCGAGTCGACCAAGACCGGGATCAGCGACGGCGGTGACTTCGACGGCCGGACCGGGATCGGGCGCAACCTCCACTTCGGGGTGCGCGAGCATGCCATGGGGGCGGCCTGCAACGGCATCGCCGCCCATGGCGGCCTTCGGCCCTACAGCGCCACCTTCTTCACCTTCTCCGACTACCAGCGGCCCTCGGTCCGACTCTCGGCGCTGTCCCACCTCGGGGTGGTTTGGGTCTACACCCATGACAGCATCGGCCTGGGCGAGGATGGCCCGACCCACCAGCCGGTCGAGCACCTGGCCGCGCTCCGGGCGATCCCCAACCTGGTGGTCCTGCGTCCCGGCGACGCCAACGAGTCGAGCTGGGCCTGGGCGGTCGCGCTGCAGCGGGGGACGGCGCCGACGGCACTGGTGCTGTGCCGCCAGAACCTGCCCGTCCTGGCCGGAACCAAGGCCCTGGCGCAGAACGGCGTCTGCCGGGGTGCCTACGTGCTCGAGGAGGCGCTCGGGGGTGCCTGCCGGGGCCTGCTGATCGGCACCGGCAGCGAGCTCGCCATCTGCGTCGCCGCCCGGGCCCTGCTTCAGGAGCGGGGCCTGCCCATCCGGGTGGTCAGCATGCCCTCGATGGAGCTCTTCGCCCAGCAGCCTGACGAGTACCGAGCGGAGGTCCTACCGCCAGCGATCTCGGCCCGGGTGGCGGTTGAGGCCGGTGTCGATCAACCGTGGTGGCGCTGGGTCGGCGAGCGCGGTGCGGTGGTGGGGGTGAACCGCTTCGGGGCCTCGGCGCCCTATCAGACCGTCTATGAGCACCTCGGCCTCACCCCGGCCGCGGTGGCCGACCGGCTGGAGCGTCTTCTGGAAGGTTCCGGAGGTGAAGATCATGGCTGAGAACTCGCTGCAGCGGCTGGCCCAGGAGGGCCAGAGCGTCTGGTACGACAACCTGAGCCGGGACCTGCTCCGCAAGGGGGAGCTCCGCCGCCTGATCGCCAAGGGCATCCTCGGGGTGACCGTCAACCCGACCATCTTTGAGAAGGCCGTCTCCGAGGGTGACGCCTACGACGACGAGATTCGCGAGCTCGCCCTGGCCGGGCGGTCGACCGAGGAGATCTACGATCAGCTGATCGCGGACGATGTTCGCAGCGCCTGCGACGAGCTGGCCACGACCTACCGGGAGACGTCGGCCCGCGACGGCTACGTCAGCCTCGAGGTGGCGCCGGCGCTGGCCCGGGACCCGAGGAACACGGTGGCGGCCGCCAGCCGCTACTGGACCGCGGTCGACCGGCCCAACCTGATGGTCAAGATCCCAGCCACCGAGGAGGGGGTGGGGGCGATCGAGGAGGCCCTCTTCCAGGGGCTCAACGTCAACGTCACCCTGATCTTTGCCGAGGCCCGCTACCGCCAGGTCATGGAGGCCTATTGCCGAGGCCTGGAGCGCCGGGTCGCCGCCGGCCTGCCGATCCACGACCTGCGCTCGGTGGCGAGCTTCTTCGTCAGTCGGGTCGACACCGAGGCCGACAGCCGGCTCGACGCCCTGATTGCGGAGGCGGAGGGCGACCGGCGACGGGAGCTGGAGGAGGCCAGGGGCAAGGCGGCCATAGCCAATGCAGCGGTCGCCTACCAGGCCTTCCTCGAGGTCTTCCACGGCGACCGCTTCCGGGCCCTGGCCGACGCCGGGGGCGAGGTGCAGCGGCCGCTCTGGGCCAGCACCAGCACCAAGAACCCAGCCTACCGGGACGTGCTCTACTGCGAGGAGCTGATCGCCCCGGAGACGGTCAACACCATGCCGCCCAGTTCAATCGAGGCCTTCCTCGACCATGGCCGGGTCGCCCTCACCCTGGCCGGCCACGTTCCGGGGGCGGCCGCCGAGCTGGCCCACCTGCGCCAGCTCGGGGTGGAGATCGACGACGTCACCCAGACCCTCGAGGTCAAGGGGGTG
>DATDII010000068.1:0-7047 GCA_036521135.1 Candidatus Dormiibacterota bacterium
TGGACAGGGTCGGCGCGACGAAGGCGGTGACGCTGACCACCAGCCAGGTGAGGCACGCCGCCAGGAGCAGATGGCGCCGCCAACCCGGAGCCAGGGTGCCGTCGGGGAACATGAGCACCAGCGTGCAGACGAGGATCATCGCCAGATAGAGCAGGGGATCCCCCGCCCCGATCAGCAGTGCCTGGAGGTCGGATATCGGCCGGCCCGGGGCGTAGGAGTAGCAGAACTGGCTCGCGACCCCGACCGCCCCGACGGCGAGCATGAGCCAACCGACGGAGTGGTGGGGTCGGAGAGCGGCCGTCATGGCCCCGACCACCGGAGTTCCAACCCAGACCGCGACCCAGAGCGCGTCGTCGGTGCCGAACTCACGAGCGACCACGATCACCATCACCACGGCGGCGACGAAGGTGACCAGGCCGACTCCTGCGGCGAGGAACGGTAAGCGCGCATTGCTCCGGGCCGCCGCTGCCATCGGCACTTGCGCTACCTCAGTTCTCAATCCTGCACGGTCGCGGCCGCGCAGGTCAGCCTACCGGGGTACAGTTCCGTGAACGTTACGGGAGGATCGCTGCCGCCACTGGAGCGGAGCACTGATCGGCGATGCGCGTGGCCCTGGCCAGGGATCGCTCGCTCGTGCCCCGTCTCAGCACCTCGCCTTTCGGGTCAGCCCAAGTACCTGGATCACGCCGAAGGCGCCGGACCAGGGGCGAACACGCTGAGCCGCCGACGCTGCAGGAATGCTGCCAGCTGGCGGAACTCGTGCACTTGGCCGAATACATAGTGGGTCACCTCAGCGCTGCTGGCGGTTCCATAGTCGCGCACCACTGAGGCCGCGGTCTCACGGGTGGCATGCAGGTGGCGCGCCCCAACCACCCCCTCGTGCAGGGACAAGGCGACCTGCAAGGCGACCACCAGCGCCACCAGGGTCAGGCCTGCCTTGACCCACCTGGGCCCGAGCGCCCGCCAGAGGAGCGCCAGCCCGAGCCAGACCCCGACCAGGTCCCAGAGCGAGAAGAGCCCGTAGCGGGGGGTGAGGGCATAGCCCACGCCGAACTGGGCCCGGCCCGAGGTCGTCAGCAGCCCCACGGCCACCGAGAAGGCGACCAGGCTGGTCGGTACCAACAGCCACGGGGCGCGGCCGCGGCGCCGGACCGCAAGGCCGATCAAGATCAGGGAGGCGACCGACAGCGCGAATCCCAGGGCCGCCTGCTCGGCGCCGCTCACCCCGACGTGGCCCGAGCGGGGGACGATCCCGCCCATGAGCTCCAGATAGAAGCCTCCGGCCGCGCCAGGGTGAGCGGCGATCCACCCCGCGCTGCCGCCAGTGGCGGCGGCGGAGTAACCCTCGAGGTAGACCGCGACGGTGAGGGCCGTAGCGACCACCCACACCACCGCTCGCCGAACCGGCTGCCCAGTGCACACCAGCAGCAGCAACCCGACCGGCCAGAGCGCCAGTCCCTGGGAGGTGCTGTAGCTGCCGACCACCGCCGCCAGTACTGCCAGCACCAGCAGTCCTGGCCGGCGATTGGCGGCGAGCAGTGCCCCAACCATCACCACAAGGCATGGCAGGGCCAAGTAGAGGCAGAGCTGGAAAGCGGAGAGGACGGGGGCGTACTGATCGAGGCTGAAGAGCACTAGGAAGGCTGGCAGAAACCACCACCAGCCGAGCCCGGTCTGGCGCCGAATGAGCCAGACCACCCCCAGGCAGCTCCCGGCCAACAGCAGCCAGCTGACGTACATGTCGATCTTCAGATCGGCTCGGCTGGCGCTCGCCAGGCCCAGGTACAGCAGGTTGGAGAAGAGCACCCGGCTCTCGAAATGCTGGGCCCAGAGCGCAGAGAGGGTGAGGTGGCCAGTGTCCAGCCGCTGCAGGAGCGCGACGATCGACCAATCGTCAGTGTTGGGGACGTTGACGCCGTAGCGGTAGATCACAGCCAGCAGCCCCAGAGGCGGGAGCACGCAGAGGATCCCTCCCAGCCAGCTGAAACGGCCGCCCTTCGCCGGCGCAGCTAGTTGAGAGTCAGCGGTTATGGCTCGTCCACCCGGCCCGAGAAGTCGTGCCGCGAGGCACCCGGCGCCATGCCCTGCGGGTGCCGCCGATCCGGAAGCCGACCCAGCCGCGACCATCTGGTCCACTTGACGCCCCAAGGGGTGGCTGCTGCGGTAGAGGCGCCAGCGGGTGCGCGACTCCCCTGATTAGCACAGCCAGGAACGATAGCCGTCCGATCGATCGCTGGGCTCATCGGTCCGGCTATCGACCGGATACCACCTCCACCTCGGGGGCACCGGTCCGAGCCGCCTCCAGAATCGCTGCGGCGACCAACTCGGGAGCAGCTGCGGCACCACCTCCACCGCCGACCATCTTGCCGGCCCGCAGAGAGTGGTGGAACTCAGTCGCGGTGATCCCGGGCAGTATCAGCGATACGGTCACTCCTTTCGAGGCGAATTCCTTCCGGGCTACCTCGGAGAGCATGTTGAGGGCTGCCTTGGTGGCCGCATAGGCGCCCAAACCCGGGATCACCCGCCGCGAAGTGCCCGAGCTGACGTTGACGATGGCGCCCGACGTCTGCCGGGCCATCACCGGCAGCACCGCCTGCATCAGCATCAGCGGCGCCAGGACATTGAGCGCGAAGACCACTTGGAAGTCCTCGGGATCGACCTCGAGGAGGGGCACGTGCAGCCCCTGGCCCGCGTTGTTGACGAGCACGTCAATTGTGCCGAATCGCTCTACTGTGCGGTCACACAACGCCACCGCCGACTCCCGACTGGTGACGTCGGTCGGGACTGCCAGGGCTCCGGACAACTGTCCGGCGATATCCCGGAGACGGTCTTCGCGGCGTGCCGCGAGGGCCACGTGCATGCCCTGGGCGTGGGCCATCCTAGCGGTAGCCTCTCCGATGCCGGACGACGCCCCCGTCACCATCATCACCCGCCCAGCTAGGTCCACTCGAAACAGGTTACGCCCACGGCTACCACCGCTCTGGAAGGTGATGCGTCGCGGCCTCCGGAGGCACACAAAATTGGTGGATGGCCTGACGGTGCTGCCCGACCGCCTTGGACCTGATTCAGGCGAGTGAGGCGAGCCAGGCTTGGTGGAGGTCGGCGTAGCGACCCCCGCTGGCCATCAGTGACGCGGGCGGTCCGTCCTCCACAATCCGTCCCTGGTCGAGGATGAGTACCCGGTCGGCGATCTCAACTGTGGTCAGCCGGTGGGCGACGATTAGGGCGGTGCGCCCTGAGAGCACGGTCTTGAGCGCCCGCTGAACCAGCCGCTCGCTGGGGACGTCGAGCGAGGCGGTGGCCTCGTCCAGTACCAGCACCGCCGGGTCGGCGAGGAAGGCGCGGGCAAACGCCAAGAGCTGACGCTGCCCGGCGGAGAGCCTGCCGCCATGTTTGCCGACGTCGCTGTTGTAGCCGTTGGGCAGCTGACCGATGAAGCGGTCCGCGCCGACGCTCTCGGCGGCCCTCTGGACCACCTCGGGAGAGGCATCCGGCATGCCGAAGCGGATGTTGTCGGCCACGGTACCGGAGAACATGTAGCTCTCCTGGGTCACCATCACGACCGCCCGGCACAGTGTCGTCTCATCGAGGTCGCGCAGGTCGATCCCGTCCAGGGTCACCTTCCCCTTCGTCGGGTCGTAGAGACGGGCTGTGAGGCGGGCGAGGGTGGTCTTCCCTGCACCGGTCGCCCCAACCAGGGCGACCGTCTGCCCCGCTGTGATCTCGAGGGTGAGATGGGGGAGGACGACCGCATCGTGGTAGGCGAAGCGGACATCTTTGAACTGGACCCGCCCCCGAGGGTGGGGCAGGGGCCGGGGGTGCTCCGGCCAGGCGACGGCGGGGGCCTCTTCGAGCACACCAGAGAGCTTCTCCAGGGCGGCATTGGCCGCCTGGAAGGAGTTGTAGAACTCGCTCATGTCCTGCATTGGCTCGAAGAACTGGCGCAGGTAGAGAAGGAATGACGCCAGCACCCCGACGGCCATGGCCCCACTCATGATCCGGTATCCGCCATAGATCAGCACCACCCCGACCATGACGTTGCCGATCAGCATGACGCTCGGGCCGTAGACCGAGACCAGCCGCATCGAGGACCGGTTGGCGAGGCGGTAAGCGTCGTTGGCCCCGTCAAAGATGGCCTGGTTGCGGGGCTCGCGGCGAAAGGCCTGGACCGCCCGGATCCCCCTCATCGACTCGACGAAGTGGAGGATGACCACGGCCACGGTCTCACGGGTGCGCCGGTAGGCGATCGACGACTGGCCCCGGAACCAAACGGTGACCCAGATCAGAACCGGGAACCCGGCAAGGGTTACCAGACCGAGCTGCCAGTCCAGCACCAGCAGCAGCACTCCCGTTCCCAGCACCAGCAGGACCGCGGAGATGAGGTTGTCCACCCCGGTCTCGAGCAGCGCCGAGATGGCGTCGATATCGGAGGTGAGGCGCGAGATGACGCGGCCTGAGGTATAGCGTTCGTGAAAGCTGACCGATAGCACTTGGAAGTGGGTGAAGACCCGCCGGCGCAGCTCCAAGAGGATGTCCTGGCCGACTCTGCCCGACACCTGGAAGAAGATCCGCCGGCTCACTGCCTGCGCCACGGCGGCCGCCAGCACCCCGAGCGTGGTCGCCACCAGCACCGTCTCCCCCCGTCCATGCAGCACAGGGGGGATGCCGTAGTCGATGCCGACTCCGACGAGGAAGGGGATCGCCAGGCGGCCCAGGTTCTCCAGCAACACCAGGCCCAGCACCAGCCAGACCGCACGGCGGTGCGGTCGGAGCAGGCTGCCCAGTAACCGCCGTGATCTGGCCCTGAGAAACAGGGAGGCGGCGCGGTCGACTTCGTCGACGTCCTCGCGAGCGGCCCCGCGCCAGCTGTCGATCGCGCTCACGAGACCTGCTCCACGTTCGGGGTCGGTACATCCTCGGTGTCCTGGGCGAGGATGGCACGGTAGCCCGGAACCTCGGCCATCAGCTGGGAGTGGGTGCCCACCTTGGTGATCGTCCCCCGCTCGAGGAGCGCCACCCGCTGGGCCAGGGCAATGGTCGACGGCCGGTGCGCCACCACGAGCCCGGTGGTGGCGCGCAGCACCCGACGCATGGCCTCCTCGACCCGGGCCTCGGTGTGGACGTCGAGGGCGGTCAGGGTGTCATCCAAGACCAGCACCCTCGGCCGCCCGACGATGGCCCGGGCCAGGGCGAGCCGCTGCCGCTGGCCCCCAGAGAGCGACAGGCCCTGCTCACCGATCCTGGTGGCGAGGCCCCAGGGCAGGTCGTACACAAAGTCGGCCTGCGCTGTGGCCAGGGCGCTGGCGACCGCCTCCTCGTTGGCCTCTGGTGACCCCAGGGTGACGTTCTCCTTGGCGCTGGCCGAGAAGAGCGTGGGCTCCTCGAAGGCGGTCGCCACCAAGCGCCGCAGGGTGGACAGCTCCAGGTCGCGGATATCGACCCCGTCGAGGGTGATCCGCCCAGCGGTGACGTCGTAGAGGCGAGGAACCAGCGCGGTCAGGGTGGTCTTCCCCGATCCGGTGGCTCCGACCAGGGCCACGGTCTCGCCCGGTGCGATGTCCAGCCAAACGTCGTGGAGGACCTCGCGGTCGGCGCCGGGATAGCGGAAGCCGACCCCTTCGAAGCGCAGCCGACCCGAGGGGTGCTCCAGCTCACCCGGGCCATCCACGACAGTGGGGGCTACGTCGAAGACCTCGTAGATGCGGTCGGCGGCGGTGAGCGCCTCCTGGGCGCTGGCGAGGATGTACCCGACCGACTCGACCGGCCACTGCAGCTGGAGCAGCAGGGTGACGAAGGCGACCAGGCCACCGAGAGTCAGCGAGTGCTGGCCCACCGCCAGAGAGCCCAGGAGGACCACCACCACCATCAAGAGGTTGGGGATCAGCTCGAGCAAGGACCAGAACCTGGCGGTGAGGCTGACCTTGGTCATCGAGGTGCCGTAGAGGGCCCGCGCCCCGGTGTCAAAACTGGCGAAGACGTGAGGTCCGCGGCCAAAGGCCTTGATGACCCGGATACCTGCGGCGGCCTCCTCGATCACCGTGGTCAGGTCTCCCTGCTGGTCCTGGACCCGGCGCGAGACCTTGATGTAGCCCCGCTCGAACTGCAGCGAGAGCCAGACGAGGGGGACGACCGAGGCCGCGACGATCAGCCCCAAGGGCAGGTCCAGCCCGCTCAGCAGCACCACCACCACGATGACCTGGAGCCCATTCACAAAGAGGTAGATGAGACCGAAGCCCAGGAAGCGGCGGATGGT
Source organism: Candidatus Dormiibacterota bacterium (assembly GCA_036521135.1). Taxonomy (GTDB): domain Bacteria; phylum Chloroflexota; class Dormibacteria; order Aeolococcales; family Bog-877; genus Bog-877. Next base: position 6,254 of record DATDII010000068.1, read on the forward strand.
GCTGAGGTCGACCGTGGCCCGGGAGAGTAGCTGGCCGCTCTGCCACTGGTCGTGGAAGGCGACCGAGAGCCCCTGGAGATGGGCGAAGAGGTCACTGCGGATGCTGGTCTCGATGCCAGTGACCGCGCTGGACTGGATCCAGCGGCGGGTAAAGATCAGGGTGGCCTGTACCACCCCCAGCGCGATCGCCAGCCCGCCAAGGCGCCAGAGGCCGCCCACCTGGTGGTGGGCGATGGGCCCGTTGATCACCGCCTCGGTCACCAGCGGCACCACCAGGCTGGCGGCCACCCCGATCACCGCGGCCACGATCATGACCACCATCTGCCAGCGGTACGGCCTCAGGTAGCTGCGGATCCGCCACAAGGAGTGGAGCGCGCGAAGGCGCTGGAACTTCACCTGGCTAACCTAACCGATCTCGGGGCGGGCTCTCCCGAGGCCCGGTGTGGAGCGTGGCCCTGAGGCTAACGGGCCACCAGGCGCCGCCCTGGCCAGACCGGCAAGGCCGGCCCCGCGGGCCGTGGGGCACGGGTCCGGGCAGGAGCGCTCAGACCGGACTGGACCGCTCCAGCCCCAAAGGGCCGTGGGGCCAGCCTGGGGGAGGGCTCACCTGGTCTAACTCTAGATGCGGGCTATCGATAAGGTCTCTTATCTGTACCATATACTGAGTTCAGCCATGCGCCTCCCCTGGCGCTGCTCTCCCAGAAGGGCGTCTGGTCAGCAGCGACGGTTGAGTCAGGCCCAAGTCATGTTGACCGCCCGCTCGAAGTTATCCCAGCCGGCTCGAGCGAACGCTT
>DATDII010000069.1:0-15558 GCA_036521135.1 Candidatus Dormiibacterota bacterium
CATTGCCAGCGCTGAGCGGGCCCAGGCCGGGGTCGTCAGCGTTGACCCCGGCCACGGTGAAGGTCGTGATGCTGAAGGGCGTGCTCGAGGCTGCTCCAGATCCCGAACCGCCGCCCGGGCCACCGCTGAACGTGCCGGTGACATGGATTGAGGTCAGACTCAGCGACCCGGTTGCGCCCTCCACGTCGCGCAGGTGGGCGATGTCGGACACCGCGGATGCCTTGAGTGGCGACAGACCTCCTGAGGAGCTCAGCCGGTCGCGGCTGAAGGCCTTGCCCTGTTGCGCCCGGGTTGGCGGTGCGCCGCCGAAGCGGAAGCCGCCGCCACCTCCGGCGGTGGGGGTCTCGGTCACGGTGATTGCGGTGCCCACCCCGTACAGCGAGCGAAGGACCTGGCCCTGGGCCTTTGTGACCCCCGCCGCAGCCGCCGTGACCGTGATCACCAGACCGATGGCGAGGGCGAGCCCGACCGCAACGACGGTGGCCGACCGGGCACGGCGTCGAAGCTCCCGGCCCAGATAGCGAAAATACAAAGCTGGTCCTAGCCTTGGGCCCGGTGGTCAGTCACGAGCGCAGTAGACCGGTCCTCACTGGGAGTGGCCTCGGCAGGGCCTGAGAGTTAGCTGAGGCAGCCCCCAGGAGAGGCTGGCAGGGCCGCCGCGATCGGTTGGGCTGAGCGGAGGAAGTAGACGTGGTGGATCAACTCTTAGCGCCAGGGGTTTGGCAGATCGATACCCTGCTGGGCGGCTGGGCCGAGGTGAACTCAGTGTTCCTGGTCGAGGCCGGCCAGCCAGCCCTCATCGAAACGGGTCCGCAACGGGATCTCGAGGCGGTCGTCGAGGGCCTGACCCGGCATGGCCTGGGCGCCGAGGACCTTGCCTGGGTCGTCCTCACCCATATCCACATCGATCACGCCGGCGGGGTCGGCGAGATGGCAAAGAGGTTTCCCCGAGCCCAGGTGGTCTGCCACCCCCGGGGGCTGCGACACCTGGCCGATCCGGCGCGCCTGAACGCTGCCTCCGCCAACGTATACGGTGACCGCCTCGATTCGCTCTATGGCCGGATGACCCCGGTCGACTCCGACCGGCTCCTCGGCGCCGAAGACGGCGGCACCATCGACCTGGGGGGTGGGAAGCAGCTTCTCCTGGTGTACTCCCCGGGCCACGCCAAGCACCACATCGCGGTCCTGGAGACCGCCTCAGGGGTGCTCCTGGTCGGCGATGCGGTCGGGGTGAAGCTGCCGGGAGCAGGGCCCCTACGTCCGGCCACCCCGCCAGACGACTTCGAGCTGGAACTGGCCCTAGGGTCGATTCGGCGCTTCCGGGAGCTTCGGCCCCGGCAGTTGGTCCTCACTCACTTCGGATCGGCGGGGCCACCCGAGGAGGTGCTCCTTGAAGCAGAGCAAGAGCTCAGGAGCTGGGGGGAGACCGCGGCCAAGGCCTACCGCGAGGTCCCGGAGGTGGACCACATCGAGGCGGCACTCCGCGAGCGGTTCGGCCGAGTCGATCGGGAGGATCGCTCCCGCCAGCCGGCGGCGGAGATCCTCAACGGCTTTCCCTCGAATGCGGCCGGGCTCTTTGGCTGGCTCGAGAGGGAGCGCGCCCGGGACCGATCGCGATCGTGAAGGGGGCCGTCAGGCTGGCTGGGCGAGGGGCCAGGCCGGGGGTCAACCAGCCCTGGATGTCCGTTTGAGGTTGCGGGCGGTGGGGTTGGTGAATACAATGCGGCTGATCGCCCGGGTTCGGAGTTCGGGCTCTACTTCCAGCGGAGGGGCACCAACATGGCCGTTACCGGCTTTTGCATGAAGTGCAAGCAGGCGCGGGAGATTTCCAACCCCCAGCCAACGCAACTGAAGAACGGCAAGCCGGCAACCACCGGTACCTGTCCCGTTTGCGGAACCAAGATCTTCAAGATCGGCAAGGCGGCCTGAGGGTTAGCTCACTCGGCCCGGGTCCCGCGCGAGCGGGCGCCCGGGGCAGGTGAGACCAGAGATGGATCTCACCGAGGCTGTTCGGGGTCGCGAACGAGCACTGGTCGAAACTCTCAGCAGGTGGGTGGCGATTCCGTCCGTCAGCACCGTCGTTGAGCGCGCGTCTGACGTGCGCACATCGGCAGAGTTTCTTCGTCAAGCTTCCCTAGCTGCTGGTTTTCAAATAGCCGAGGTATGGGAGACCGCCGGCCATCCAGCCGTCTTCGCAGAGCGGATCGAGGATCCGTCCTTGCCCACGATCCTGGTTTACGGCCATCACGATGTCCAGCCCGTCGACCCGGTCGACCAGTGGGAGAAGGCCCCTTTCGAGGCGCTGGAGCGGGACGGGCTGCTCCTCGGCCGGGGCACGGCCGACGACAAGGGCCACCTGGTGATGCACCTCGAGGCCCTGCACGGCTACCTCGAGGCCCGGGGCAGCCTGCCGATAAACCTCAAGCTGATCGCCGAAGGTGAGGAGGAAGACGGGTCGGAGCACTTCAGCGAGCTGCTCTTGGAGCATCGCGACCGCCTTGCGGCCGACGTAGCCGTGATCTCCGACACCGGCATGCTCGCCGAGGATCAGCCAGGCCTCACCGTGGCCCTTCGGGGCCTGGCCTACTGGGAGCTGCGGGTGACTGCCGCCTCGACCGACCTCCATTCCGGCGTCTTCGGCGGGGCCGTCCTCAACCCGATCACGGTGTTGGCCGAGATGATCGCGAAGCTCCATGACCAGAGCGGCCGGATCACCGTGCCCGGGTTCTACGACGACGTCCGCGAGCTCAACGCGGGGGAGCGGGCGGCGACGGCGGCCCTTCCCTTCGACGATCGGGCCTTCGCCGCCGACGTCGGCGCGGTCCTGGGGGGCGAGGACGGCTACACCACGGCTGAGCGACGCACCATCCGGCCAACCATGGAGCTCTGCGGGATCTGGGGCGGCTACCAGGGTGAGGGCTCGAAGACGGTGATCCCAGCCATGGCCGCCGCCAAGCTCTCATCGCGGCTCGTTCCCGTCCAGGACCCGGCGCAGATCAGCGCCCTCGTTGAGGCGTACCTCCGCGAGATTGCACCTGCGGGAGTGAGGGTCGACTTCGAAACGATCTCCACCGGCCGCTGGGTGCTCACCCCGGCAGACCATCCCGCGGTGGCGGCGGCGGCCGAGGTGGTCGCGGCTGTCTGGCAGCATGGGGTCCACTTCATTCGAGAGGGTGGCAGCATCCCGCCGGTGGTGGCGATCGCGGAGGAGCTGGGTGTCCCCTGCGTCCTGCTGGGGGTGGGGCTACCCGGCGACCGGATTCACGCCCCTAACGAGCGGGTCGTGCTCAATCAACTCTTCCTTGGCATGCAGGCAGTGGCTCGGCTCTGGGAACGGTACGGCCAGCTGGGAAGGGCCGGGCTCAGCTAGACCGGGGGCTGGCCAGCTCGGGGACCTCCAGGGTGAAGTCGGAGGCAGGTCGGGTGGTGAACAGTACGATCTGATCTCCCGGCTCCAGGGGCGTCTGCGGGTCCAGCTCCTGACCGTTGCGGACGATCAGCAGCAACCGTTCCCCAGCCAGGTCGGGGACGTCCCCGACGGTCCGTCCGATGGCCTGCCCCACGGGGACTGTCACCCGAACCAGGGAAGCTTCGCTGCTCCCGCCCAACGGGATCTGGAGGACGTCGCCGTGGCTGGCCAGACCGGTCTCGATGACACCGAGAATGAGCTCGGTGGCGGACACCGCCACGTCGACCCCGAGCTGGTGAAAGAGCTGGACGTTGCGCGGGTTGTTGACGCGGGCGATGGTGCGGGGCACCGAGAACTGCCGCTTGGCCAGCTGGCAGGCGATGAGGTTGTCCTCGTCGTCGCCGGTGACCGCCGCCACCACGTCGGCCCGTTCAATCCCGCTCGTTGCCAGGAAGGCCATCTCGTCACCGTCCCCGACCAGGCTGGCGCAGCTGCCCAGCTGGGCCGCCACCAGTGAGGCGCGGACCGGATCCTTCTCGATCAGGGCAACCTCATAGCCGCCCTCGAGCAGATGCCGGCTGAGATAGAAGCCAACCTTCCCGGCCCCGATCACGATGACGTAGGCGGGCCTCTCAGGCACCCCCGGAGGCTCCTGAAGCGGCGACCGCGTGCCGGGCCCGGTCGGCTTCAGCGGGACCGCTGTCGAAGAAGGTGCGGGCGATAGCCGCGCCCACCACGGTCGGGCAGAACGTGTACAGGCCCATCTCACGGTAGACCCGCTCCCGAATCGGGTCGTAGATCCTGGTCATGACCCGAGGAATCTTGAAGATCTCCCTGGCCACCTGGGCCGACATGATGTTGCGGTTGTCCCCATTGGTGACGGAGATGAAGCAGTCAGCCTCCCCGGCCCCGGCCTCCTCCAGGATCTCCTGATCGATCCCGCTGCCAAGGACCGCCTTACCCGAGAAGGCCTCGCCCAGCCGCTCGAAGGCTCGCCGGGAGATGTCGATGATGGCCACGTCGTGCCCCTCGCGCGACAGGTCCCTTGCCAGGGTGGAGCCGACCCGGCCGCACCCTACGATCACGACCTTCACGGCGGCGAGTATATCCCCGATCCCGGATACGAACCCCACCCCTTCTCGGTGAGGCCTGGATCGAGGGCTCTCTCGATGCCCTTACGCACTTCGAAATCGGGGATGGACCCGCAGGCGGACGATTGGCCGGTCCTGCCCGAGGCGCCGGTCCTGCCGCGGCGACCGCCAGCCGCGACAATTGCAGGGTGACCTCGCGGATTTTCCGTACTCGCCCAGGCAACGCCGCCGACGATCCCCGGCCGGGCATCCTCCAGCCGCGACGGATCGCGGTTCCCGTACGAGGGGATTCGGTGGACCAGGACGCCCTTCGAGCAGCGTGCCGGCTGGCGCGTCCCTCGAGAGCCACCATCCTGGTGATCACGGTGCTGGAGGTGGCCCGCAACCTGCCCCTGTCGGCCAGCCTGGGCGACGAGCTGGGGCGCGTCGAGGAGGTGCTGGTGGAGATGGAGGCGCTGGCTTCGGCGCTTGATACCAAGGTGCGCACCACCGTGCTGCAGGCGCGTGAGGCGGGTCCTGCCATCGTCGACGAGGCTCGGCGCTGGGAGGCCGACCTGATGGTGGTTGGCCTGGGCACCACGTCGCGCTTTGGGGAATTCACGCTGGGCCGGACGGGAACGGCGCTGCTCCATCACGCTCACTGCCGGCTGATCCTGATCCGGGCGGCCCTGCCCGAGGGCGGGTCGCTTCCGAGAAGCGAGATCTCCTGATCAAGACGGCTCAGATCCCGGCGGCCGGCCCCTGAGTCAGGCGCGAAGCATGGCCACCAGGGCGTGGACCAGGTAGGCGGGGTCCTCGGCCCCGCCTAGTTCGCGGATCGAGTGCATCGCCAGGACGGGCATGCCGACGTCGATGGTTTCTACGCCGAGGTTGCTGGCCGTGATCGGACCGAGGGTGGATCCACAGGGAACATCTCCCCGAGCCGCGTAGCGCTGGAAGGGGATCCCGGAATCACGGCAGGCGGCGGCGAACCGCGCCGCACCCAACGCCTCGGTCGCGTACTTCTGCCCGGCTTGGACCTTGATCGCCGGCCCCTGGTTGAGGTGGACCAGGTGACCCGGCTCATAGTGGTCCTGGTAGTTGGGGTTGACCGCGTGGGCCATGTCGGCGGAGATCGCAGTCGATCGCGCCAGGGTGCGCAGGAACTCGTCGCGGCCGCCTCCCCGGGCCAGGATCATCCGTTCCAAGACCCGGGGCAGCAGGGAGCTCTCGGCGCCCGATGAGGTCCGGCTGCCAACCTCCTCGTGGTCAAAGAGGCAGATAACGCTTACCCGGTCGGGAGCCAGCTCTCCGCGTGAGTATTCCGCCATCGCGGCCGTCGCCGAATAGGTGGAGCCCAGGTTGTCCAGCCGGGGCGCGCTCACGAACTCCCGGCCAACTCCGGTTCGGGCTGAGGGCGTGAGGTCGTGAGCCATCACGTCCCAGCTCAGCACCTGCTCCGGTTCGAGCGCGAGCTCGGCCGCCAAGAAGGCGGGGAAGTCGGCCGCGCCCGGCTGCTCCAGACCCCAGATCGGTGTCATTTGCGTTTGCCGATTGAGACGCAGTCCTTCTGACCTGAGGGCCGCGTCGAGGTGGGGGGCCAGCTGCGGTATCCGGAGCAAGGGTCGATCGACTCGCAGCAGGCGGAGCTCGGGCCCGTCCCCTCCCAAGACGGCGACCCTTCCGGCGAGACCGAGATCCCGATCCAGCCAGGAGTTGAGCAGGAGCCCGCCGTAGGTCTCGACCCGAAGCTGGCGGTACCCGACACTCTCCAGGTCTGGCTGAGGGCGGATCCGCAGGTTGGGACTGTCGGTGTGGGCGCAGACAAGATTGAAGGCGAGGTCTGCTCCCGACTCTGCCGGGGCGGCCCAGGCGATCAGGGTGCCCCCGCGAACGAGGTAGTGCCGGCCGTCGGCGGGCCAGGGGTCCGCCTCAGCCAGCTGACGGTAGCCGGCTCCCTCGAGGTAGAGGGATGCCGCGGAACAGGCGTGATAGGGGGTGGGGGACGCGTCGATGAAGTCGATCAGCCCGTCGGCGATGGTCGAGTCGCGCGCCACCTCCATGACCCGATTGTCTCAGCCGAAGCCCGTCTGGCTAGCGGGCGGACCGTCGGTGGAACTGGGCCCAGCCGAGCCAGCCGAGGGCGGCGACGATCGCGATGGCCACGGCAATCAAGAAGGCGTGGCCGCCGACACGGAGGATGTCGCGGTAGTGCGCGCCAACAACGTCCCCGACCGAGACCACGGTCACACACCACACCACCGATCCGCTGACCATGGCAGGGAAGAAGACCTTGGGCGGTATGTTCGCGATCCCGGCCGCGTACGAGGCCACGTTGCGGGCGATGGGCAGGACCCGGGTGAGGAAGACGCCCACCGCCCCTCGGCGGCGCATCCAGTCCTCAGCGGACTCCAGGCGCGCCGCCTTGATCCCGACCCGGGCGGCGAGCCGGGCCACCACCGGCCGCCCGAGGCGAAGCCCGATGGTGTACGAGACGGTCGAGCCGATCAGAGCTCCGGCCGCAGCGCTGGCGATGGCCGGAGCCAGTTCCACCGTGCCCGCATGGACGAGGAAGCCCACGGTGAGGAGGACCGCCTCATCGGGAAGGGGCACCCCCACCGACTCTGCCGCCAGCCAGAAGAGCAGGAATCCGTAGATCCCGACGGCGGGGAGGTGGGTGAGCTGGAAGAGGATGTGGCTCAGACTGAGCTACCCCGGCGGATCGCGGTCCAGGGGCGGGACCGCTAATCCTCCTCGAGATCGCCAGGAGGTGCCACTCCGGCGATCGAGCCCACCAGGTCGCCGTCGTCGAGCCGCATCAGGATCACTCCTCGGGTCTGGCGGCTGGAGATCCGGACTCCCTCAAGGGGGATCCGGATGATCTGGCCGCGCGTGCTGATCAGCATGAGCTCGTCAGACAGGTCCTCGACGATCTTCATACCCACGATCTCGCCCACCTTGGCGATCGCGTGCTGGTCGAGCGTGTAGACCCCCTGGATCGCTCGGCTCTTGACGGGGTAGTCGGAGACCGGGGTCAGCTTGCCGAACCCGTTCTGGGTCACGACCAGGACGTGACCCTCGGGCCGGACGATGTCGGCCCCGGCGACCAGGTCATCCCCGCGCAGGCGTACAGCGGTCACGCCCATGGTGTCACGACCCATGGGCCGAACCTGCCTCTCGCTGAATCGGAGCGCCTTACCCTGACGAGTCACAAGCAGGATCTGGTCCCCGCCGGTGCTGATCCGGACCCAGTTGAGCTCGTCGCCGTCGCTCAGGTTCATCGCGATCAGGCCATTTCGGCGGACCGAAGCGTATGCCGCCGCAGGCGTCTTCTTGATGTGGCCCCGCAGGGTCGCCATCACCATGTAGGTCTCGTCAGAGTAGGCGTCGACCGAGAGCATCGACGTCACCCGCTCGCCCTGGTCCAGCTCCACCAGATTGATCACCGCCGTGCCCTTCGCCTGGCGGGACACGTCGGGAACCTCGTGGGTGCGGAGGCGGAATACCCTTCCTCGGTTGGTAAAAAAGAGCATGTCGGAATGGGTTGAGGCAACCTGCAGGTGCTCGACGTAATCCTCCTCGCCGACGCGCTTCGCCCCCATCACCCCCTTGCCGCCTCGTTGCTGGGAGCGATAGTCGGTGGTCGGCGTCCGCTTGATGTACCCACGGTGGGTCAGCGTGACCACCACCTGCTCGCGCGGAATCAAGTCTTCTTCGTTCAGCTCGATGTCGCCGTAGGTGATCTCGGTGCGCCTCTCATCGCCGTACTTCTTGCGCAGCGCCAGGAGCTCCTCCCGGACCACGCCCATTAGCCGCTCCCGCGTTGCCAGGATCTCCTCCAGAGCAGCGATTCGCTGCATCAATTCGGCGTGCTCCGCCTCCAGCTTCTCGCGCTCGAGCCTGGTAAGTCGGCCCAACCGCATGTCCACGATCGCCTTGCTCTGGCGGTCGGTGAGCGAGAAACGTTCCTCCAGCTGGCGCTGAGCGGTGGCCTCGTCGGGAGCGGCCCGGATCAGCCGGATCACCTCGTCCAGGTTCTGCAGACAGATGCGCAGGCCCTCGACGATGTGGGCCCGTTCGCGGGCTCGCTCGAGATCGTGGCGTGTCCTCCGCTCGACCACCGTGCGTCGGTACTCGAGGTAGTGGTGGAGCATGTTGCGAAGTGACAGGATCTGCGGCTGGCCATCCACCAACGCCAGCAAGATGCAGGAGAAGGTGGACTGCAACTGGGTGTGCTTGTAGAGGTTGTTGAGGACGGTGTAGGGACGGGCGTCGCGCTTTAGCTCGATCACCAACCTGGTCCCCTCGCGGCGCCCGGTCTCGTTGCGGAGGTCCGCGATCCCGTCGAGCTTGCGCTCGTTGACGAGCTCGGCTATGGTCTGGAGCACCCGGCTCGGGTTGACCTGGTACGGAAGCTCGGTGACGATGATCTGCTCCCGGCCGGCCTTTGACTCCTCGAAGATCACCCGGGCTCGCTGGACCACCCGGCCGTGGCCGGTGCCGTAGACCTGGGCCAAGTCGCGAGCGTAGATGATCCCGCCCGTGGGAAAGTCGGGGCCGGGGATCAGCTTCATCAGGTCCTCGGTGGTCGCCTCGGGGTTGTCGATCATGTGGACCAAGCCGTTGCAGATCTCGGTCAGGTTGTGGGGCGGGATGCTGGTCGCCATGCCGACGGCGATTCCGGACGCGCCGTTGACCAGAAGGTTGGGCATGGCCGCCGGAAGAACCGCGGGCTCCTGCTTGGTGGCAGCGTAGTTGTCGACAAAATCGACCGTCTCCTTCTCGATGTCCGCCAGCATCTCGGCCGCGATCGGGGTCATCCTGGCCTCGGTGTAGCGGTAGGCGGCCGCAGGGTCGCCCTCGGGCGACCCGAAGTTGCCCTGTCCGTCGACGAGGGGGTAGCGCATCACCCACGGCTGGGCCAGGCGGACCAGCGTGTCGTAGACCGAGATATCACCATGAGGGTGGTAGTTCTTGAGCACCTCCCCGACGATGGCGGCGCACTTCTGATGACTCGCCCCGGGCGTCATCCCCTGGTCCTGCATGGCGTAGAGGATCCGGCGCTGCACCGGCTTGAGACCGTCCCGGACGTCGGGGAGGGCCCGGGCGACGATCACGCTCATGGCGTAGACCAGGTACGACTCGCGCATCTCCTGCACGAGCTCGACTCCGCGTACGCCTCCGGCCCTGCCCCCGCCTTGGTCTATCGCCACCGCCTACCTCCCCGGCACGGGTGCTGGGACGGCCTGCTCCGGGCTCACCCGCCAGGACTCGGCCAGGCCGGCGCGAACGGCAGTGGCCGCGACCCGGATCGCGCTCGAGACCGCCCGGGCGTCGGATCGACCGTGACCGATGAATACCAGGCCCCGCACGCCGAGGAGCGGCGCACCCCCGACCTGGCTCCAGTCCAAGCGCTGGCGGAGCCGCCGGAGCGCTGGGAGGAGCAGGAAGGCCCCGAGCCGGGCTCGCATCCCCGACGTTGCCTCCAGGCGGAGCGCCGCCATGATCGCCTCGGCGACCCCTTCGGCGGTCTTGAGCGCGACATTGCCCACGAAGCCGTCGGAAACCACCACGTCCACCCGGCCGGAGATGAGGTCGGTCCCCTCGACCGGGCCGACGTAGCGTAGGTCCATCCGCTCGATCAGCTGGTGGGCCGCTTGGACCAGCGCATTGCCCTTGGACGTCTCCGCGCCGTTGCTGAGCAGCCCCACCCGGGGATGCTCCACGCCGAGGGCGCGCCGAGCGTATTCGCTCCCCAGTTGGGCGAACTCGGCGAGCCACTCCGGCCGACAGTCCACCTGGGCGCCTGCGTCCACCAGCAGGGTCCCCCCCGAGTGCGAGGGGAAGACGGTAGCGATCGCCGGTCGGGCCACCCCGGGCTGGCGCCGCAGCTGGAGCATGGCGGCCGCCATGGCGGCCCCGCTGTTGCCCGCGCTGAAGCAGGCGTCAACCCGCCCCGAACCGACCATCCCCACGGCGACGGAGATGCTTGACCGAGGCTGGCTTCGAACCGCCTGGGCGGGGTGGGCGCCCATCGGGATCGCTCCCTCGGAGTCCTCCAGCGTCAGATGGCCGGGGACGTTCCCACCCGAGCCCAGGAGCGGGGTCAGCTGGTCCGCCGGGCCAACCAGGGTGAGCTGGAGGGCGGGGTCCTCGCGGAGGGCGGCCAAGCTCCCGTCGACCAGGGCCTCGGGGGCATGGTCACCACCCATCGCGTCGATCGCCAGTGCCGGCGAGGATCCGCTCAAATATCCAGGTTCCGGACCGTCTTCGCGTGGGACTGGATGAATCGCTTGCGCGGCTCCACCGCCACCCCCATCAGGCGATCGAAGATGTCGTCGGCGCGGAGAGCGTCCTCCACCTCCACCTTCAAGAGCACCCGGTGCTCGGGATCCAGGGTGGTGTCCCAGAGTTGGTCGGCGGTCATCTCGCCGAGCCCCTTGTAGCGCTGGACCTTGCTCTTCTCGCCCATCTCCTTGAGGGACTCCCGGAACTCCTCCTCGCTGTAGCACCAAGCCAGGCGCTTGCGCGAGCCCTCGATCCGGAAGAGCGGCGGCTGGGCGATGAAGAGGTGGCCCTCGTTGACCACCGGCTGAAGGTAGCGCCAGAAGAACGTGAGCAGCAGCGTCCGGATGTGGGAGCCATCCTCATCGGCGTCGGCCATAAGCACCACCCGGTTGTAGCGGAGTCGTTCCAGGTCGAACTTGTCACCGACGCCCGTCCCCAGAGCTGTGATCAGGTTGCGGATCTCCTCGTGCTGGAGGATCTTGTCCTCGCGCGCCTTCTCGACGTTGAGGATCTTTCCCCGGAGCGGCAGGATCGCCTGGTAGCGCCGATCCCGCCCTCCCTTGGCGGTGCCGCCGGCGCTCTCACCCTCCACGATGAACAGCTCGCAGAGCTCCGGGTCGCGCTCGGAGCAGTCGGCCAGCTTGCCGGGCAGCGTGGCCGACTCGAGCAGCGACTTCCGCTGGACCAGCTCGCGGGCTCTGACGGCGGCGGCGCGGGCCCGGGCGGCGGTCAGCGACTTTTCGATGATCCGCTTGGCATCTCCGGGGTTCTCCTCCAGGTACTGGTTGAGAGCTTCGGAGACCACGGTCGAGACCTGCCCGGCGACCTCGGAGTTCCCCAGCTTGGTCTTGGTCTGGCCCTCGAACTGGGGCTCCTCCAGCTTGACGCTGAGGACGGCGGTGAGCCCCTCCCGGACGTCCTCTCCGGTCAGGTTGCCATCGCCGTCCTTGAGGATGGCCGCCTTGCGCGCGTACCGGTTCAAGGTCGCGGTGAGCGCCGTGCGAAACCCGGTCAGGTGGCTGCCGCCCTCGACGGTATGGATGTTGTTGGCGTAGGCCAGGACGTGCTCGGAGAAGCCGCTGTTGTACTGGATCGACACCTCAACGGTGCTGCCCTCGATCGTGCGCTCGACGTACATCGGCCGAGCCTGGACCGACCCCTTGCCCCGGTTGAGGTGATGGACGAAGGCCTCGATACCCCCCTCGAAGTAGAAGTTGTCCTCGGTCCAAGGCGAGGTGCGCTCGTCCACCAGCCGAAAGAGCACGCTCTTGTTGAGGAAGGCCAGCTCGCGGAGCCTGGTGAGCACCGTCTCTCGACTGAACTCGACGGCGTCGGTGAAGATGGCGGGATCGGGCCAGAACCGGACCGTGGTACCCCGCCGGCCCGGCCTGGTGTCGGGCTCGCTCCGGAGCTCATTGAGGGGGATGCCCCGGGAGTAGTCCTGGCGGTAGATCATCCGATCCAGGTAGACGATCACCTCAAGCCGCTCGGAGAGAGCGTTCACGACCGAGAGCCCCACCCCGTGGAGTCCGCCCGAGACCTTGTAGCCGCCGCCGCCGAACTTGCCCCCGGCGTGGAGCTTGGTCATGACCACTTCCAGCGCCGGCCTGCCGGTGGGCTGGTGGATGTCGACCGGGATACCGCGGCCGTTGTCGGTGACCTGGCAGGAGCCGTCCGCCGAGAGCCTGACCTCGACCTCGTCGCACTCACCGGCGAGGGCCTCATCGACGGAGTTGTCGATGATCTCGGTTACGAGCTGGTGCAGCCCGTGGATGTCAGTGGACCCGATGTACATCCCCGGGCGGCGGCGCACCGGGTCAAGCCCCTCCAGGACCTGGATCTGCTCGGCGGAATAGCCGTTGCTACCCGGCCTGCCAGCCTTAGCCCGCCGGGAACGCTTGGGGGCGGAAGGCTCGCCATCCGGACGGATGGGCAGCCACAATTCGGGGTCAGGCTCTACCAACTCGCTCCTCTTGGCGAAGTGCACGGCGCGCCGGGCGCCGGCTGGGCGCTCCACCATGACGTGGAGGGCGGTTCCGAGACCTCAGCCGTACGGAAGCCACACCCAATTTTAGCAGTCCGGAAGTACCGTCAAGAAGGGACGGGCCGGCCCTGAGGCAAGGTCAGTTGCACGCTCGGGGTCGAATCGCGCTATCTTTCGCCTGTACGGCGGCCCGCCCCAGCCGTGGTGGGGCCGCCGAAAGCAGGCCTCGTACTTGAGGCTTCGGCCTCAGTCAAGGAGACCGATACCACTCAGCCTGTTCCAGGCGAGTTCCCAAACATGGTGCGGCCGGAGGAAGTGGCGCCCTGACGCCCCCAACCCTGACCCTCCAGCACCTCCACTTGGTGGTGCCCGAGGCAACCGACGCGATGTCGTTCCTGGAAGCCCTCAACGGCAGCGGGAATGGTGGCGCTCGTGAGCACTTCGCAGCTCAGATTGGAGCGCTGGACGACTTCGCCGTGATCGCGGGCCAAGGAGACACTCCCGAGGTCACCCTGCTCCTGCCCGGCCTCGACGTGAGCTGCACCCTCCTGCGTCCCGCCAAGGGCAATCTCGACCACACCGCCCTGCGGGTGGACAGCGTCCGCCCGGCCCCTGCCGACCGCGACGAGCCGGGCAACCGGGTGCTCCGGGTCAGCTGCCGCCGCCCTCTGGTGAGCGCCGAGGACGGCACCCCAAGCGACACCTTCCACCTGATGGATCTGGCCAAGCTGGCCCGGGGCTCCAAGGAGCCGGACCCGATCCTGCTGCAGACGCTGGCCCTGGTCGACGGGCTGGAGAACGCCGAACGAAGTCGAGCCGCAACCCAGCGAACGCCCTTCGACGGCGTGGTCGAGATCTGGCGCTGCCGAAACTGCAGGGGGCTGTGGCGCTCCGACCGGGACGAGCGCTGTCCCTCTTGTGGACGGGAGTTCACCGAGGAGGACCGGCGGCGGCCCGAGCTGGCCCGGGTCGAGTTCAGCGTACCCAAGGAGCACACCATCACCATCGCCGTGGACTCAGCGGTGATGGTCGAGCCCGAGGACGAACCGCACTATCTGGGCCGGGTGACCAAGGTCGACCACCGGCGCCGGCTGGTCGAGGTGGCCTGCAAGGCGTACGAGGCGACCGGGAGCCAGGGCTGGATCACCCCGTCGTTCAACAAGCAGCTTTACGCCTCCAAGCGGAGCACCCTGGCCTCGATCGCCTCAGGGGATGCCCGGAGCCTGCTCCTGGCCCAGCTCCTGACCGACCCGAAGGCGGTGTACGCGCCGATGGTGGAGCCGAGGAGCGACTGGCTGACCCCGGGGATGCACAGCAACCCGGCCCAGGACCGGGCGATTGGGATCATGGTCGCCCTGGAGCCGGGTCAGGCCGCCTTGATCCAGGGGCCGCCGGGGACCGGCAAGACGACGGTGATCGTGGAGGCGATCAAGCACCGCCTGGCGGAACGACCGGCTCAGCGGATCCTGGTCTGCTCCCACAGCAACTTGGCGGTCGACAACGCGCTGGAGCGCCTGGCTGGTACCGGGGGCCTCCGGGCCGTTCGAGTCGCCAAGGCCGAGCGCGTCCATCCTGCGGTGGACGCCTTCCGGGTCGAGGACGAAGACGATGAGCGTCTGATCACGGCCAACGTCTTCTTCGCCACCTGCGCCACCGCCGCCACCTCCTCGATCACCAACGACGAGGTTTACGACATGGTCATCCTCGACGAGGCCAACAAGGCCCGCATTGACGAGGCGCTGCCCTGCCTGCGCCTGGGCGCGGCGGTGGTCATGGTCGGGGACCACAAGCAGCTCCCGCCGGTGGAGGATGACGCGATTTACCAGATCGTGGAGGACCACCCGGACCTCGAGGAGATCGTCGACACCAGTCTCTTTCAACGGTGCTGGGAAAAGGGGGTGCCCGATCAGGCTCGCTGCCTGCTGGTCGAGCAGCACCGGATGCACCCTGAGATCTCTGCCTACATCAGTGCCGCCTCCTATGACGATCAGCTCGAGAATGCCCCAGAGGTCCTGGATTACCAGTACGTCACCCGTCGACCCTTCCCGGTGGCGCTGCACATGGTGGACACAGCCGGCCTCCGGGGCGGCCGTGAGCGCCGGGGAGCGGGAGGCGCACTTCGCAACGACGCCGAGGTGCGGGTCTGTGCCCAGGTGGTGCGGATCCTTGACGAGCGTGCCGATCCCGGTCTCTCCCTTGCCGTGATCGCGATGTACGCGGACCAGGTAGATCGCCTCCGCCAAGCGCTCAGCCGCCGTCACTTCCGCCGCTCGATCCGGATCGACACCGTCGACTCGTTCGAAGGCCGGGAGGAAGACATGGTGGTGATCTCGTTGGTGCGCAGCAACGAGCGCGGCCGGATCGGCTTTCTGCGCGTGCCTAACCGCCTCAACGTCGCCATCTCGCGGGCCCGGCGGCTGGTTGTTTGCGTCGGCGATGCGGCCACCCTGCGCGCTGGCGAGGAGACCATGTACGGCCGCCTCGTCGAGGCGGCTCGCGGCACCGGCGGCTACCTGCTGGCTACCGACCTGCTCGGCGGTCGGGCCGCCGCCAGAGCCAGACCGGCACGGCGGGGAGGCATCGGGGGCGTCCCGGAGTCCGGCGACGCGACCGGCCCCGGGCGCAGTCGCAGAAGGCGGCGGCGCCGGCCCCTGGCGGTTCCTGGCCAGCCCGCGCCAGGCGCGGTCGGCGTTTCGGCCCCGGCTGCTGGTCCAGCTTCTTTGGGGCCGGAAGGAACTGGGGAGCCAGGCTCGCGGCCGGGACGGCGGCGCCGCCGCCGTCATCGTTCGCGGGGGGGACGGCCTGGA
>DATDII010000070.1:0-2122 GCA_036521135.1 Candidatus Dormiibacterota bacterium
AGGTGGTCGACGGCCTCCTCACCAACTTCCACCAGCCCCGATCCTCATTGCTGGTCCTGGTCAGCGCCTTCTACGGCCAAGAGCGGATCCGCTCCGCTTACCGATCGGCGCTCGAGCGCCGCTATCGCTTCCTCAGCTTTGGCGATTGCATGTTCGGCTGGCGGGCCGACTGACCATGGCCAGGCCGCGGTTCCAGATCCGTGCTCGGGACGGGCGGGCCCGGCGGGGGACTCTGGTAACCGCCCACGGCGCGGTGGAGACCCCAGGCTTCATGCCGGTCGGGACCCACGCCACCGTCAAGGCCTGCACCCCAGCCGAGGTTGCCAGCACCGGCGCCGACATGCTCCTGGCCAACTTCTACCACCTGTCGCTCCGGCCTGGGATCGACCTGATCGAGGCCATGGGCGGTCTGCACCGCTTCATGGCCTGGCCGGGCTCGATCCTGACCGACAGCGGTGGCTATCAGCTGGTGAGCCTCGGCCAGCTGGTGGAGATGGACGACCACGGGGTGACCTTCCGGTCACCCTATGACGGCGCCACCGTCGAGCTGACGCCGCGCCTTGTGGTCGAGGGCCAGCGCCGGCTCGGGAGCGACGTGATCATGGTCCTCGACCAGCCGGTCCCCTACGGCACGGCCAAGGAGCTGGCCGAGGCGGCGACCCGGCGAACCCACCTGTGGGCCAGGGAGTGTCGTGGGGTCGAGACCGGCGGCTCGCTGCTCTTCGGCATCGTCCAGGGTGGTTTCGAGACCGGCTCGCGGGCGCGTTCGGCTGAGTCGATCGCCGGGCTCGGCTTCGATGGCATCGCCCTCGGGGGCCTGGTTCTGGGCGAGCCTCCCCAGGTTCGCCAGGCGGCGATCGACGCCTGCGTTGAAAACCTTCCCGAGGGGCTGCCGCGATATGTGATGGGACTGGGCACCGACCTTGACCTGCTCGATGCCGTCGCCAGGGGGGTGGACCTCTTTGACTGTGTGCTTCCGACCAGGCTCGCCCGGACCGGCACCGTCCTCACCGACCGGGGCAGGCTCTCGCTGCGGCAGGCCCGCTACCGCGGGGATGGGAGGGTCCTTGAGGAGGGCTGTCCCTGCCCCGCCTGCCAGGGGTTCAGCCGGGCCTACCTGCGCCACCTCTACCTGGCCGGCGAGATCCTGGCCCACCGGCTCCTCAGCCTGCACAACCTCGGCCACCTGGGGAGGGTCGTGGCCGAGGCCCGGCAGGCGATCGAGCAGGGACGATTGGAGCAGGTCGCCGCTGACCGTCGCCAAAGGCTGGGCCAGAACGTCTGCGGGTGAGCCAGGGGATGTTCGCAAGGGCGCGGAGGCGCCCTCCCCTAAAATCAGGTCTCCGCAAATGAGCTTGACTTCAGCACCGGTGGGCCGAGGGCGATGATCCGGATCAGCCGGTGGTGGCTGGCGCTGGTCGTGGTGCTGGTCCTCGGCGCCGTCTTCATCGACGCGTACGGCCCGATCTACAACATCTTTGTCCGCCACAGCAGCCCGACCGCGTCCCTCCCCGGTGGTAAGCAGCCCGCCCTGGCGGGCACGCCGATCTACATCCACGAGGGGCTTGACCTCAAGGGCGGCAGCTCGCTGGTGATCCAGATCTGTCAGGGGCAGAACGACCCGCCCGGCTCGGGTTGCACCAGCGGCCTGCCCAAGGGCAGGACCCTGGCCGAAGCCCAGGCGGACACCCTGACCATCCTCAACCGCAGGGTCAACAGCCTGGGCGTCTCCGGAGCCCAGGTCCAGACCCAGGGCAGCAACCAGATCCTGGTCCAGCTCCCCGGGGTCGACCTGGGCACGGCCGAGGCGGCTCTCGGCCAGACGTCGCAGCTCCACTTCGCCGTGCCGGTGGCGGGAGCGCCGAGCGTCAACGGGTCGCCCGGCGACTGCACCACCAAGACCTGCATCGACCAGCAGCAGCTGATCCCGGCCGGGTGCTGGCCCCACCACCACTCCAAGCCCGGCTGCCAATTCAAGAACACGCTCTTCTACCCCGTCGACACCACCAGTGGCACCCGCTACCACTGGAAGATCGTCAGCGACCTGCCCGCCTCTGATGTCAGCTCGGCCGCGGTCGGCTCCGGGACCGCCGGTGGTTACGCGGTCAACATCACCTTCAAC
>DATDII010000071.1:0-8360 GCA_036521135.1 Candidatus Dormiibacterota bacterium
AACACCTATGTCGGCACCGAGCACCTCCTCCTCGGCCTGCTGATCCATAGCGACGGCATCGCGGCCCACGTCCTCGAGGATCTGGGTGCCAACCTGGACAAGGTCCGCCACGAACTGGACTCGCTGCTCAAGGAGCAGGGGGTTGACGCCGCCCAGGTCCACTACCGCATCTCAGGTAGAGGGGAGGGGGAGTCAGAGCAGCAGGGAGCCGGCCGCCCCGGGCCGTCGGGCTGGATCGGATACGCTCCCGGGTCCTCGACCGGGCACGGCCTCGGCCCGGTGCTGCAGTGGCAGGGGCGCGCCTTTGCACCGGTCGGGGCCGAGCGGGCTTGGCCCAACCTGGAGGAGGATCTCCGGGATCTCACCAGCGAGGCCAAGAGTGCCGTGGCCCTGGCCGAGGAGGAGGCGGTCAAGGCTGCCGCCGTTTACATCGGCCCCGAGCACCTCGTGCTGGGGCTCCTGCGTCAGGGCGAGGGACTGGCCAGCCGGGCCCTGACGGCGCTGGGCCTGGACCTGGGCCAGGCTCGGACAGAGCTGCGCCGAGAGCGGCCGCCGGAGGCTCGCGTTGCGGTGCCGGCGGTGGTGCCCAGCATCGGCTTCTGGACCGTCGTCGAGGCGGCGCGGAAGGACGCTCGGCGCGCTCGCCTGGCCTGGGTCGACACCGACCACCTCCTGCTCGCGATGGTTGCCTCGCCGTACGACGCCGGGATTCGCCTCCTGAGCGCCCTCGGCGTCACCGGACCTGCGATCGCAGAGAAGCTGGAGGCGATCCGGGGCGGCCCTTCGGGCTAAGGGGAACGAGGCCGCCGGGAGGCCCGGCTTCGGTCGATCTCCAGAGCGTGCTTCGCGGGGCCGCCGGACGGGACCCGGACGAAGGCTCAGAGTCGGGCCGGTTCGAGGTCGACCAATTGGGCATAATGCCCTTGTGATCGGCCCCGCCCCGAGCCCGCGAGCCATTCCCCCCATGGCGGCAGCCCGCGCTGCCGACCGTCTTCCATCGGGCTCAAGGAGATGATCCGTGTACCCGTTTGAGCGCTTTACCGAGAAGGCCAAGAAGGTCCTGACCCTGGCCCAGGATGAGGCCGAGAAGTCCCATCACTCGTACATCGGGACCGAGCATCTCCTGCTCGGCTTGCTGCGCGAGGGCGAGGGGCTGGCGGCCAAGGTGCTCGGCAACCTCGGGGTCGAGATCGACAAGGTGCGCGACACCATCGACTCGGTGCTGGGTCGCAACGAGCGGATCATCGTCCAGCAGATCATCCCCACCTCCCGGGTCAAGAAGGTCATCGAGATCGCCTTCGAGGAGGCGAAGCGGATGAACAACACCTATGTCGGCACCGAGCACCTCCTCCTCGGCCTGCTGATCGAGGGCGAGGGGATCGCGGCCCATGTCCTCGAGGATCTGGGTGCCAACCTGGACAAGGTCCGCCACGAGCTGGACTCGCTGCTCAAGGAGCAGGGGCTCGAGGACGAGCCTCCGCCCGAGCGCAAGAAGTCGAGCAAGACCCCGCTCCTGGACCAGTTCTGCCGTGACCTCACCGACCTCGCCACCAAGAATCAGCTCGACCCGGTGATCGGGCGGGAGATGGAGATCGAGCGGGTGGTGCAGATCCTCTCCCGGAGGACCAAGAACAACCCCGCGCTGATTGGCGAGCCCGGGGTGGGCAAGACCGCCATCGCCGAGGGCCTGGCCCAGGCGATCGTCAATCAGGAGATCCCCGAGTCGCTCGCCAACAAGCGGGTCCTGACCCTCGACATGGGCGGGCTGGTGGCGGGGACCAAGTACCGGGGCGAGTTCGAGGAGCGCTTGAAGAAGATCCTCGACGAGATCCGCTCCTCGAAGGAGGTGGTGCTGTTCATCGATGAGCTGCACACCCTGGTCGGGGCGGGTGCCGCCGAGGGCGCCATCGATGCCGCCAACATCCTCAAGCCGGCCCTGGCCCGGGGCGAGATCCAGTGCATCGGGGCGACCACCCTCAACGAGTACCGCAAGTACATCGAGAAGGACGCCGCGCTCGAGCGTCGCTTCCAGCCGGTCTTCGTCGAGGAGCCCAAGCTGGAGGAGACGGTGGAGATCCTGTCCGGGGTTCGCAGCCTCTACGAGAAGCACCACCGGGTCACCATCAGCGACGCCGCGGTCAGGGCCGCCGCCGAGCTCTCGGGCCGGTACGTCAGCGACCGTTCCTGGCCCGACAAGGCGATCGACCTGATCGACGAGGCGTCGGCCCGGGTCCGGATGAAGCTGACCACCACCCCGCCTGAGCTCCGGGCCAAGCAGCGTCACGTCCGGGCCCTGCAGACCCGCAAGGACGACGCCGTCGAGAAGCAGGACTACGAGGCCGCCACCAAGCTCGACGAGGAGGCCAAGCTGCTCAAGGCCGAGTACGCCCTCGAGGAGGCCGCCTGGCGCGACGAGCTCGGCAAGACCGTGCCCGAGGTCGATGAGGAGAACATTGCCGACATCGTCTCCTCGTGGACCGGGGTGCCGGTGAGCCGGCTGGTGGAGGCGGAGACCAAGCGCCTTCTCGCCATGGAGTCGGAGATCCACAAGCGCCTGATCGGCCAGGAGGAGGCGGTCAAGATCGTCTGCCAGGCGGTGCGGCGCGCCCGGGCTGGGCTCAAGGAGCCGAAGCGGCCGATCGGGTCTTTCATCTTCCTCGGCCCGACCGGGGTGGGCAAGACCGAGCTGGCCCGCTCGCTGGCGGCCTTCCTCTTCGACAACGACGACGCCTTGATCCGCCTCGACATGTCGGAGTTCGCCGAGCGCCACAGCACGGCCCGCCTGGTCGGCTCGCCACCAGGCTACGTCGGTTACGACGAGGGCGGCCAGCTGACCGAGGCGGTCCGGCGCCGACCCTACAGCGTGGTCCTCTTCGACGAGATCGAGAAGGCGCATCCCGACTTCTTCAACATGCTCCTCCAGATCCTCGAGGACGGCCGGCTGACCGATGCCAAGGGCAAGGTGGTCAGCTTCGCCAACACCATCGTGATCATGACCAGCAACCTCGGCATCCAGGGGGTGGGCTCGAACGTCTCGATGGGCTTCCAGACCGGGGTTCCCGGGCGGAGCGGCGAGGACCAGGAGCACAGCAAGATGCGGGAGCGGATCACCGACGAGCTCAAGCGTGCCTTCCGGCCCGAGTTCCTCAACCGGGTCGACGCGGTCGTGGTCTTCCACCGGCTTCGCACCAACGAGACCCGCCAGATCGTCGACCTCATGCTGGTGCGGGTCCGGGAGCACCTGCAGCTTCAGGGGCTCAGCCTGCTGGTCACCGACCAGGCCAAGGACCTGCTCGCCGAGCGCGGTTTCGACAAGCAGTTCGGGGCCCGGCCCCTCCGCCGGGTGATCCAGGGCGACATCGAGGACCCCCTCAGCGAGGAGCTGCTCCGCACCACCTTCACCCCAGGCGATCTGGTCACCATCGACGTGGAGGAGGGCAACATCCGCACCCACGTGGTTCCCGGTCCGCCGCCCCCCACCGAGCTGGCCGAGGAGCCGGCTCCGGCGGCCGAGCCGGCCGGGGCGGGCGCCGCCGGCGACGGTGGCGGAACAGTCTGAGCCCGGGGAGGCTCCCGGAACCATAGCCGCCGCCGACAGCGCCCCGGCCCACTTGGGCGAGCGCCCCGGGCAAGAGCGCGCGTCCCGGATCGCCAGCCTGGTGGGGATGTCGGTGGGGGCGGTGCTGGGCACCCTCTACGCCACCGTCGTGATCAGCACCTTCAAGGCCAACCTCCCGAGCTGGGAGATCCGGGCCGTGGTCCTGGCCGCCGGCCTGGCCCTTGGCTGTGGCCTCGGCTACCTCCTGGGACCGGTCCTCAGTGTCCGACCCTACGTCTGGGCCGAGGAGGAGCTTGCCAGCATCCCCATGGCGGAGCTGGTCGGTGGACTCGCCGGCGTGTTCGTCGCCTTGGCCATCGCCGCCCTGGTCGCCCTGATCGCGAGCGGGCTGCCCGGAGGCCTGGGCTGGCTGGTCGCGGTCTTGGTCGCCTTCGTGCTGGTCCCCCTGGGCATCTCCGTCGGGCGGCGGAGACGGCGGGAGATCTCCAGCCTCGGCCTGCCCCTCGGGGTGGCGGCGGCACCGCTGGCCCGGGTGGTAGTCGACACCAGTGCCATCATCGACGGGCGACTCCTCGACCTGGCCCGGACTGGATTCTGCATCTACGAGCTCCAGGTGCCCCAGTTCGTCCTGGCGGAGCTGCAGGCGGTCGCCGACTCCGCCGACCCGATCCGCCGGGCTCGCGGCCGGCGGGGACTGGCCATGCTCGAGGAGCTGCGGTCGCTGCCCGGGCTCGACCTCCAGTTCCCGCTCACCGACTACCCCTCCATGCCCGAGGTGGACGCCAAGCTGGTCCGGCTGGCCCGGGAGGTCCGGGCCGCCCTGCTCACGGTTGACTTCAACCTCGACCGGGTCGCCCAGATCGAAGGGGTGACCGTCCTCAACCTGAATCAGCTGGCGACCGCGCTCCGCCCGGCGCTCGTTCCCGGGGAGCGGCTCGAGGTGGACGTGGTCAAGGAGGGGCGGGAGGCGGACCAGGGCGTCGGCTACCTCCCCGACGGCACGATGCTGGTCGTTGAGGGTGGCCGGGCCCACCTCGGCGAGCGGGTCAGCGCCACCGTCCGGAGTGTGCTCCAAACGGCGTCCGGACGGATGGTGTTCGTCCAGGCAGCCGATCTTGAGGAAGGGGCGCCGAGCGCCCCCCCGAGCAGCGGCCCTCGGGCCAAGCCCGCCCCAAGCCACGGGGCCTGAGCTTGGCTCAGGCAGCTGCCGGGGCGAGCGCCTTGGTACCGGCGGCCGGGGTGGGGGCCAGATTCGGGGGTCCCAAGCTCTGGGCCGACCTGAGCGGCCAGCCGGTGCTGGCCTGGGTGCTGAAGGCGCTCGGTGACCCGGCCAGCGGGGTAGACGAGCTGGTCGTGGTGATCGACCCCGGTGACCATCGCCGGGTGATCGAGCTCGCGTCAGCCGCGGCGCCCCGGCTCGGTTGCCGCTGCGTTGAGGGTGGTCCCCGGCGCCAGGAGTCCGTGTCCAGGGGGCTGCGCGCCTGCACCAGGGAGATGGTGCTGGTCCATGACGGCGCTCGTCCGGGGGTCACGGCCGAGCTCTGCGCTCGGGTGCTCCGGGCCGCTGGTGAAGCGGGCGCCGCCACCGCCTGCCTGCCCGTCCTGGACACGACCGGACTGGTTCGGGACGGCCGCCTGGTCGAGATCCTGCCCCGAGCCAAGCTGGGAGCGATCCAGACCCCGCAGGCGTTTCGGCGGGAGCTCCTCCTGGAGGCGCACAGCGCCGCCGACAAGCTCGGCCGAGAGGCGGACGACGACGCAGGCCTGGTCCTGGCCCTGGGGCGACCCGTGGCCACGGTGCCTGGTGACCCGCGCAACCTCAAGGTGACCAGGGCAGAGGACCTCTCGGCGCTGCGCTCCTGGCTCGGCAGCCCGGCCGGGGCGTCGCGGTGAGCCCGAGCCGCTCACTCCCTGGGATCGGGCTCGGGTTCGACGTGCACCGGTTCGGCGGTCCCGGACCGATCTGGCTCGGTGGGGTGGAGGTTGAGCACAGCCAGGGCCTTCTTGGACACTCCGACGGTGACGTCCTCTGCCACGCCCTGGCCGACGCCCTCCTTGGCGCGGCCGGCCTGGGCGACCTCGGCGAGCACTTCCCCTCCAGCGACGAGCGCTGGCGGGGCGCGTCCTCGCTGGAGCTCCTGCGCCAGGTCGGGGACCTGCTCGAGGGGGAGGGGATCGTGATCCTGGGCCTGGACGCAACCGTGGTGGCGGAGGCGCCTCGGCTCGGGCCGCATCGCCTGGTGATGTCCGCGCGCGTGGCCGAAGTCCTCGGCTTGGACGGCGGTCTAGTGTCGATCAAGGTGAAGTCGAGCGACGGCCTCGGCCTCACCGGGCGCGGCGAGGGCATGGCGGCCCTGGCGGTGGCCCGGGTGGAGCCCGGCGACCGGGGATGAGGTAGGCCGACATGCCGATTCGCCTCTACAACTCGCTCAGCCAGTCGATCGAGGTGCTCCACCCACTTCATCCCGGCCGGGTCCGGATGTACACCTGCGGACCGACTGTCCATGACCGGGCCCACATCGGCAACTTCCGCAGCTACCTGGCCGAGGACCTGCTGCGGCGGCACCTGGAGGCGCGCGGGCTGCAGGTGGAGCAGGTGATGAACATCACCGACGTCGACGACAAGATCATCAAGAAGGCGATGGCAAAGGGGGTCAGCCTGGCCGAATTCACCGAGCCCTTCATCGGCGCCTTCTTCGTCGACCTCGAACTGCTGCAGATTGAACCGGCCACCCACTACCCGCGGGCGACGGAGCACCTGGAGCCGATGCTGGCCCTGATCGAACGCCTGGTCGAGAATGGCCACGCCTACGTCAGCGACGGGTCGGTCTACTTCCGGCTCGAGTCCTTCCCCAGCTATGGTCGGCTCTCCCGCCTCGACGTGAGCGGGCTCAGCGCCGGGGCCAGCGGCCGGATCGACGCCGACGAGTACGAGGCCAAGGAGGCGGTGCGCGACTTCGTCCTCTGGAAGCGAGCGGAGGAGGGAGATCTCGCCAGCTGGCCGTCGCCGTTCGGCCCGGGCCGGCCTGGCTGGCACCTGGAGTGCTCGGCGATGGCGATGGAGCTCCTCGGTGACACCCTCGACATCCACTGCGGCGGGGTGGACAACAAGTTCCCCCACCACGAGAACGAGATCGCCCAGTCGGAGGCGGCGACGGGAAGGCCGTTCGTCCGGCTCTGGTTCCATGTCGAGCACCTCCTGGTCGAGGGCGGCAAGATGGCCAAGTCGCTGGGCAACTTCGTGACCCTGCAGACCCTGCTCGACCGGGGCCACAGTCCTCTCGCCGTTCGCTACCACCTCCTCGGAAACACCCACTACCGCCAGCGGCTCCACTTTCGGGAAGAGGACCTGGTCGGCGCGTCCGAGTCGCTCGACCGGCTCGCCACCTTCTGGCGGCGCTGCGCCGCGGCCCACGACGGGGAGCTGGCCACGGCTGGGTCTGGCGACCCTTTGACGGCGGCGGCGCAGAGGGCCCGAGACCGCTTCGAGGCCGCCCTTGACGAGGACCTCAACCTGCCTCTCGGGCTGGGCTCTCTCCACGACCTGGTCCGGGAGGGGAATCGGCTGCTCGACGAGGGTCGGGCTGGTGGCGGGGGCTGCGGTGCCGCCCTGGCCACCCTGCGCGCCGCCGACACCCGGCTCGCCGTGATCGAACGGGCTGCGGTAAGCGAGGAGCCTCAGCTGACCGCTGAGGAACAGCGCCTGCTCGAGCGGCGCGAGGAGGCCCGGCGCAAGGGCAACTTCACCAAGGCCGACCGGATCCGGGACCAGATGCTGGAGCTGGGCATCGTCGTCGAGGACACCAAGGAAGGCGCTCGCTGGCATCGGGTCTGATGCCAGAGATCCTCTACGGACGCAACCCGGTGCTGGAGGCCCTTCGAGCCGGCCGTCGAATTCGCCGCCTGCTCCTGGCGCCCGGCCTCAGCTCCGACCCGCGTCTCAGCGAGATCCTCGACCTGGCCCTGGCTAAGGGAGTGACCGAGGAGACGGCTGCGCGGGGCAGGCTCAACGACGTCGCCCACAGCGAGCACCACCAGGGGGTGGCGGCCTACTTCGACGGCCGCCAGCTCGCCAACGTCGAGCTCCTGCGGCGCCTGGTTGAACGCCCGGGATCCGCGTGGCCACCTCTGTTTCTCTGCCTGGACGGAGTCCAGGATCCCCAGAACCTAGGATCCCTGGTGCGCAGCTCAGAGGTTCTCGGAGTCACCGCGCTGGTCCTGCCCCGACACCGGACGGCGCCCCTGTCGGCAGCGGCGGCCAAGGCCAGCGCCGGTGCCATCGAGCACCTCCGCCTGGTCCGGGTGGGCAACCTGGCTCAGGCCCTGCGCCAGCTCCAGGATCTTGGCGTCATGGTGGTCGGCCTTGACGCGCAGGGCGAGCAGCGTTCCGACCAGATCGACCTCCGGGGACCGCTCGCGCTCGTGGTTGGGGCCGAAGGCGAGGGCTTGCGCAGCCTGACCAGGCGCCACTGTGATGCCCTCGCCTCGATCCCGATGGGCGGCCGGGTGCAGTCGCTCAACGTGGCGGTAGCTGGGGCGCTGCTCCTCTACGAGACGGCACGCCAGCGCGGTTTCACCTACGGCACCGAGCGGTTGCGGGGTTCCTGAGAGGCTCGCCTATACTGCCAGCCCGACCCCCGCCGACGTAGCTCAGTGGTAGAGCAGCTGTTTTGTAAACAGCTGGTCGGGAGTTCGAATCTCCCCGTCGGCTCCCAGGTTGAGATCACCTGATGGCTAGCCGCCGTCGAGTGATTCCGGCCCCTCATCGTTTCCTCCCCCCTCGTACCGACGAATACCGTAG
>DATDII010000072.1:0-5293 GCA_036521135.1 Candidatus Dormiibacterota bacterium
CGGGCGGCCCAATTGCTTCAGCGCCTCCTCCCCGCGGGGAGCGTCGCGGCAGGACTGGAGCGAGGCCAGTGGAAGCTCGCCGTTCCCCCGGAGCAGCTGATCCGGGCGGCCGGCCTGCTCCAGTCCGAGCCCTCTGCCCTCTACCAGATGGCCGTCGCCATGACCTGCATCGATTGGCCTGAGCGCGACCCGCGCTTCGATGTCGTCTACCTGCTCCGCTCCCTGGTCCACAACGACCTGGCCTGGCTCAGCGTGGCCGCGACGGAGGCAACCGAGGTGCCGTCGCTGGCCGGGCTCTACCCGGGCATGGACTGGCAAGAGCGTGAGTGCTACGACCTCTTCGGCATTCGCTTCGCCGACCATCCCAACCTCACCCGGATCCTTCTTCCCGACGACTGGGAGGGCCATCCCCTCCGAAAGGACTACGTCTCCTTCGGCGAGCCGGTCGCCTTCACCCACAACATCGAGTGGGCCCTCTCATCCCAGGACCGCCCCGAGTACCTGCCCGGAGCCACCCGGGGCGCGGTGGAGCGGACCTGATGTCGATCTCGCCCCCGCCGATCGGCGATGGGACTCCCCCTGACCTGATTCCCCGCCAGGAGGGGATCCCCCGGATGCCCCCTCAGGGAAGGGGGGACTTCCTCGACAAGATCGAGCCGGCCGAGGAGCTGATGGAGATCAATATGGGTCCCCAGCACCCGAGCACCCATGGCGTGCTCCGGCTGGTGCTCGGTCTGGACGGCGAGCGGGTGCGGAGCTGCCGGGCCGACATCGGCTATCTCCACACCGGCTTCGAGAAGAGCTTCGAGTCGCACACCTACCAGCAGTGCATCCCTCTCACCGACCGGATGGACTACCTGGCGCCGCCGATGAACAACCTCGGCTTCGCCCTAGCGGCCGAGGAGCTCCTCGAGATCGAGATCCCGGCGCGAGGTCAGTACCTCCGGGTGATCGTGGTCGAGCTCTCCCGGATCGCCAGCCACCTGATCTGGCTTGGCACCCATGCCCTCGATCTCGGCGCGACCACCGTCTTCATGTACTGCTGGCGGGAGCGGGACCGCATCCTCGACATCCTCGAGTGGATCTCGGGCGTGCGGATGATGACCAGCTTCATCCGGGTCGGCGGTCTGATGGCGGACGTGCCCGAGGAGTTCGTGCCCATGGTCCGGGCCTTCACCACCGACTTCCAGCAGAAGGTCGACGAGTACGAGGGACTGCTGACCTCCAATCCGATCTGGCGCCAACGCACGATCGGGCTCGGGGTAATCAGCGCGGCTGAGGCGATGGGCTTCGGCTGCAGCGGGCCCACCCTGCGCGGGTCGGGAGTGCCCTACGACGTCCGCCGGGCCGCCCCCTACTCGAGCTACGAGCAGTTCGACTTCGAGGTGCCGGTGGGAGTCAACGGCGACGTCTACGACCGCTACCTGATTCGGGTCCGGGAGATGAGGGAGTCGTGCCGGATCATCGACCAGGCGGTCAAGGATCTCCCCGGCGGTCCCACCAACAGCGCGGACCGCAAGGTGACGCTGCCACCCCGATCCGAGATCGACACCTCGATGGAGTCGCTGATCCACCACTTCAAGCTGACCACCGAGGGCTTCCGCCCACCCCCGGCCAGCATCTATCGGGCGATCGAGAGCCCCCGGGGCGAGCTCGGCTTCCTGATGGTCTCCGACGGGGGCAACCGGCCCTACCGCTGCAAGGTGCGGGCACCGTCCTTCAGCAACCTCTCCGCCCTGCACCGGATGGTCCAGGATGAGCTGGTGGCCGATGCCGTCGCCGTGGTCGGCAGCATCGACATCACCCTAGGGGACGTCGACCGCTAGCTCCGCGACCGACTCTGGTCCGTCGAGCGGAACACTCCTGGGAGCACCAGGACCGCCTCCAGGACGGCCAGCAGCACCAGGGCGCTGGCAATCCGGGGCACGAAGTCGGATACCAGCGGCGGGGAGTTGAAGAGCCAGGCGATGACGGCCGGCACCCCGATCGCCGGGACGATCGCGAAGTGGCGCACCCGGGCCGCCATCCCGTAGTAGACGAACAGGTTGACGAGGGTGAGGGCGACCACCCCGACCGCGAAGATCGGCAGCAGCCGGTCGTCGGCGACGTAGCGGTGCCCGAGGACGACTTTGAGGAGGGGCTTGGCGAGCAGCCAGTAGCCGATCAGGGCGACCGCGTCGACGGCGCAGAGGGCCACCAGGGTCTGAAGAAAGATCCGGCGGCGGGCGCTGGCGCTGGCCGCTGCCGCCACCCGGGGATACATGACCGCGGTCAGACTGCTGGTGCCGAAGAAGACGACCTTGCCCATCACCGAGAGGCCCGAGTAGAGCCCTGCCCCCCCAGCGGGCAGCACGTGGCGGGCGGCGACCACGTCGATGTTGTTGAAGATCGGCGCCGAGGCCGCGCCGGCGACGACCGTGTAGTCGACCAGCCGGCCTGGGTGGCGGGACGCCGACGGGCCCCGGTGGAAGGCAGGGTGGCGGGGGTAGACGGCCGAGCTCAGCGCTCCCGCCACGGTGGCGACCGGAACCGCTGCCGGTCCCAGGTGGAGGCGGAGCAGGACGATCGCGACCACGACGACTGTCCCTCCATACAAGACGAGGTTGAGGGCCAACCGGGCGAAGTCACGATTCCCCTGCAGGTAGCCGCGCTGGGCACCCGCCACGGCGGTGAGCGGGCAGGCGACCACCGTCGCGACCAGGACCTCGGGGTGGGGGAGGTGGAGCAGGAACTTGAGCAGGAAGTCGACCGGGATCATGATCGCCCCCAGGCCCAGACCGATCCGCCAGGCGCCGCCCCGGAGGGCGGGCCAGCGCTCGGCGGCGGGGACCCCGCGGCCGACGCTGGCGGCGACCTCGCGGGCCGCTCCGGCGGCGACCACGAACGCGGTCGTGTAGAGCAGGTTGAGCACCGCCACCACCGAGGTGGACTCCCCGTTCTGGGCCGCGGTCAGGTGGTGGGCGGCGTAGGACTGGGCGACCAGGATCCCGAAGCCGGAAACCCCGATCCCGACCAGATAGAGGAGGTTCTGACGCACCAGCGGACCGGTGAGGAGGTCGCGCAGCCGTTGGGACCGGGAGGCGGTGACCGGCCCGACCAGCGCGGGCGGGTCGTCGGGGGAGGGCGGCGGCAGCGACACAGCGGTAATCCTGCGGCACTCGCCGCAGGTTGGGCCACGGGCCGTCGCCGACCGAGGGCGGCCTGCTTGGTAAAGTGGGCTGCGAATGAGCTGCGGTATGCAGAAGCGCGCCCTCTGCCCCCTGGGGAGGCCATCATTCGATCTTCCCGGCGGGCGGCCAGGGTCAGCCGCAGATGACTGAGGCAAAGGGGTCGGGGGAGGCCGCGGTCACGGTCCTGGCCCAGGCAACCCTGGAGCGCATCCGGCACTCCAAGAAGCTCTACCCGTCGGCCAGGTCGGCGGTCCTGCCAGCTCTCTGGGCCGTCCAGGACCAGGTCGGTTACCTTCCTCCCGACGGACTGGCGGCGGTCGCCAGGGAGCTCGAGCTGGAGGAGTCCGAGGTCGAGGCCGTCTCCACCTTCTACTCGATGTACTTCCAGCACCAGCCCGGGCGGCACCTGATCCAGGTCTGCCGCAATGTCTCCTGCGGCCTGCGCGGCTCGGATGAGCTGCTCCGTCACCTGGAAGGCTCGCTCGGGGTCGAGGACGGAGGCACAACCGCTGACGGTGCCTTCACCCTCGAGGGGACGGTCGAGTGCCTGGGCGGCTGCGGCGGTGCGCCGATGATGCAGGTGGATCGCTACAGCTACGAGAACCTGGACTTCGCCCGGGCCGACGAGGTCCTGGCCGAGGTCCGCGGGGGCGCGGCGGCGGACGAAGGGGCCGCTCCAGATGCCTGAGGCCAGGGTGCTCACCCGCCACCTCGGGGAGCCGGGCCAGACCACCCTCGCCGGGTATGAGCGGGTGGGCGGCTATCAGGCGCTCCGCAAGGCGCTCTCGATCGGGCCCGAGGCCATCCAGGCGGAGGTCAAGGCCTCCGGACTCAGGGGCCGGGGCGGGGCGGGATTCCCTACCGCCACCAAGTGGGCGTTCCTGCCCCAGGGGGTCTTCCCTCGGTACCTCTGCGTCAACGCCGACGAGTCCGAGCCCGGGTGCTTCAAAGATCGCTACCTGATCGAGGAGTTCCCGCACCAGCTGATCGAGGGTGTGCTGATCTCCGCCTATGCCCTCCGGGTCTCCCACGCCTTCATCTACATCAGGGGCGAGTACCGGGCCCAGCGGGAGCTGCTGGAGCGGGCGGTCGCCGAGGTCTATAAAGCCGGCCTTGCCGGCCAGGGCATCCTGGGCCAGGACTGGAATTGCGAGCTCATCGTCCATGGCGGCGCCGGCGCCTACATCTGCGGCGAGGAGACGGCCCTTCTCGACTCCCTTGAAGGGCTCAGGGGCCAACCACGGCTTCGGCCGCCGTTCCCGGCGGTCCGCGGCCTCTACGGTCAGCCGACCGTGGTCAACAACGTCGAGACCCTCTCCAACTTGCCCTTCATCGTCAGCGAGGGCGGCGCCAGGTACGCTGCCCTCGGCACCGAGAGCAGCCCTGGCAGCCGGCTCTTCTGCGTCAGCGGCCACGTCGAGCGGCCGGGCAACTACGAGGTCGCCATGGGGAAGACCACCTTCCGCGAGCTCCTCGGCCTGGCAGGCGGGGTCTGGCGGGGTCGCTCGCTGAAGGCGATCCAGCCAGGAGGCGGCTCGATGCAGATCCTCGGGCCCCAGCATCTCGATCTGCCCCTTGACTTCAAGGCGGTTAGCGATGCCGGGTCGGCGCTGGGCGCGGGAGCCCTCATCGTCATGGACGAGACCACCTGCCTGGTCGACGTGTCGATGCGGCTGGTCGCTTTCTACGAGCACGAGTCCTGTGGCAAGTGCGTCCCCTGTCGTGAGGGCACCTACTTCGAGCGGGAGTTGATGCACCGGCTCGAGGCGGGGCTGGCGTCTCGGGCCGAGCTGGCCACCCTGGCCGACATCTGCGCCAACATGGATGGCCGCTGCTTCTGCCTCCTCGGCGACACCGCCACCTGGTTCGTGATGTCTGCCTACCGGATGTTTCCCGAGGAGTTCGAGCGTCACTGCGGAGCCGGCACCTGCCCGGTCCGGACCGAGCTCGGAGCCGCCGCCTAGATGGCCGGGACCCAGGCCAAGGAGCTGGTCGCCGTCTCCGTGGACGGGCGGGCCGTCGAGGTCGCCCCGGGGACGCTGGTCTGGGACGCCTGTGAGAAGGCCGGGGTCTACGTGCCCGTCTACTGCGCCCACAAGAAGATGGAGCCGGTCGCCGTCTGC
>DATDII010000073.1:0-7459 GCA_036521135.1 Candidatus Dormiibacterota bacterium
CATCGCCGCCGGCACCGGGACCGGGTCTGCGGCCACAGGGACCGCACTCCGCCTGCGGCGGGGCTGGTTCACCAGGGAGTCACCGTCGCTCGGGAGCTTCCCTGGCAAGCGCGCCAGCGGCCAATCGCCGGGGGTCGGGCACAAGCACATGATGCAGGATGCGCCAGAGCGGCAGATCGAGCCGGAACACCGAGGTGTTAGTGGCCGCCGGTCGGCTCGGCGCTCGCCGCCCGTGGGCGATCCCGGCACGTCACCCGGGGGCGGCCCGTTCCATAGAGGGTTTCGAACTCAGGCCCGGCCTATAATCTCGCCATGCCAGCCCCGAGTGGGGGTTCCGGGGAGGCGCCCGCCTCGGTGCTCTCGCGAATCCGCTGCGCCGCCGACTGCCGCGAGCTCTCCCTGGAGGAGTGCCGCGAGCTGGCGTCGGAGATCCGGGACTTCCTGGTCGAGAAGGTCTCCCTGACCGGGGGTCACCTGGGTCCCAACCTCGGGGTGGTCGAGCTGACCCTGGCCCTGCACCGGATCTACGACAGCCCGACCGACCAGATCGTCTTCGACACCGGCCACCAGGCCTACGTCCACAAGATCCTGACCGGCCGGACCGAGCAGTTCAACACCCTGCGCCAGGCGGGCGGCCTCTCCGGATACCCCAACCGCTCGGAGTCGCCCCACGACCTAGTCGAGAACAGCCACGCCTCGACCGGCCTCAGCTACGCCCTGGGACTGGCCCAGGCCAAGCGCCGCCGGGCCGAGCCGGGAAAGGTGGTGGTCGTGGTCGGGGACGGCTCCCTGACCGGGGGCATGGCCTATGAGGCGCTCAACAACATCGGCGCCCTCCGGCCCGACCTGACCATCGTGCTCAACGACAACGGCCGGTCCTACGCGCCCACGGTGGGCGGACTGGCCGACCACTTCGCCAGGCTGCGCCTCGACCCCCGCTACGAGGCCGCCAAGAGCGGCATCGGCGGCTTCCTCAGCGCCATCCCCGCGGTGGGCGAGCCCGCCCACGAGATGGCGCGGCGGCTCAAGACCGGGATGAAGCAGCTGGTCTCGCCCCACGTCTTCTTCGAGGACCTGGGGATCAAGTACTCGGGCCCGATCGACGGCCACGACCTGCGCTCGATCGAGGGCGCCCTGAGCCTGGCCAACCGGCTCCCGGGCCCGGTCGTGGTCCACGTCGTCACCGACAAGGGGCACGGGTTCCACCCCGCCGAGGCGGACGAGGTAGACAAGTTCCACGGGCCGCCCCCCTTCGACATCAGCACCGGCAAGCCGACCGGCCAGGCCCGGGTCACCTACACCGACGTCTTCGAGGAGGTGCTGCTCCAGCTCGCCGAGACGGACCCCAAGCTGGTCGCGATCACGGCCGCGATGGCGTCCTCGACCGGCCTGCTCAAGTTCGCCGAGCGCTACCCCGACCGCTTCTACGACGTGGGCATCGCCGAGCAGCACGCGGTGACCTTCGCGGCCGGGCTGGCGATGGGGGGCATGCACCCGATCGTCTGCATCTACTCCACCTTCCTGCAGCGGGCCTTCGACCAGATCATCTGCGACGTCGGGCTCCACAACCTGCCGGTCACCTTCGTCCTCGACCGAGCCGGGGTGACCGGCCCCGACGGCAGCTCCCATCACGGGATGTTCGACCTCAGCTATCTCCGGATGGTCCCCAACATGGTGGTGTCCACGCCCAGGGACGGGGAGGAGCTCGGCCGGCTGGTGGCGACCGCGACCCGGCACCAGGGTCCGTTCGCGATCCGCTATCCCAGGGGGGCGGTCTCGGAGAGGGTCATCGACAGCCGCCCCCTGGAGAGCCTGAGCTGGGAGGTGGTCCAGGAGGGCGGCAGCGACGTGCTCCTTTGCGCCTCGGGGAAGATGGTCGCCGTCGCCGAGAACGCGGCCGGGCTCCTGGCCGCGAGTGGCGTCTCCGCCTCGGTCGTGAACGCCCGCTTCATCAAGCCCACCGACCGCCGGCTCGCCACCTGGGCCCAGGCGCACCGGGCCGTGGTCACCGTCGAGGACAACACTCGCCGGGGCGGGCTCGGAGCCTCGGTCCTCGAGTTCCTCGCCGAGCGGGGCGTGGTCCGGCCGGTGCGCCAGGTGGCGCTGCCCGACCAGTTCCTCCCCCACGGGCTCCAGGGTGAGCTGCTGGCCGAGTACGGACTCACCGCCGAGGGGGTCGCCGAGGCGGCGGTGCTGGCGCTGGAGAGCTCGAGAGAGTCGCCCCCGGACCAGGCTCGGGCCGTTGGCTGAGGCCACGCCCGGCCACGACAGCGCAGGTGGTGACCTAGAGGCCTATCTCAAGGCCGTGGTCGAGGACCAGTTTGCGGCCCACCCCGCGGTTGCAAGGGACAACGGTGACCACAGTGCGGACGGCCTGGTCCCCCCGATCGGCGAGTCGGCCCACCGCGAGCGCCTGCTCGAGCTGAGCCGGCTGCAGCAGCGGGGCCGGCAGTTCCAGGGCGTGACCGAACCCGACCGCCGCCTCGACCTGGCGACCGCGTCGGCCATCGTCGACTCCGAGGTCTTTGACCTCGAGGTCAGGCGGCGCAGCTTCCGCGACCCGACCAGCCTGCTCGACAGCGACTCCCCGCTTGAGATCGGCAGCTACCTCCTGCGCGACTACGCCCCGCTGCCCGACCGCCTCGATGGGCTCTGCCGCCAGCTGGGCCAGGCTGAGGAGTGGACCGAGGAGGCGCTCCGCACCCTCGAGGCCCGGCTGGCGGCGCCGTTGATCCAGCTGGCGCTGGAGGGCATCGAGGGCAACCTCACCTTCCTGCGCGACGACGTGGCCAGCCTCCGCCACGACCTGACCGACGCCCAGCTCCGGCGCCGGCTGGAGACCGCCATCGGCCAGGGAGAGGCGGCCCTCAAGCGGATCAGCGGGGAGCTCGAGCGCAGGCGCCAGCCCGACTACCGGGATGTGGCCCTGGGCGGGGAGGGTCTGCGGGCGATGCTTCAGGCCCAGGAGGGCCTCGACCGCTCGGTCGCCAGCCTCCGCGACCAGGCCGACGCCGAACTCCTGTCGCTCGGGGAGCAGCGCGAGCAGCTCCTGGTCGACGCCTTCCAGGGCCGGGACATCAAGGCGGTCCGCCAGGAGCTGGAGCAGGATCACTTCACCACGGCCACCCTGATCGCCGGGGCCGACGGTCTCCTCGCCGATCTCCGCGCCTTCGTCGAGGAGCACGCCGAGGTGCCCATCCCGGACGGGCCCCAGTGCACGGTCAGGGCCACCCCCGGTTTCCTCACCGCCTGGGTCAGCGCCGCTTACCAGTCGGTGGGGCCGCTCGAGCAACGGCCGCTGCCCGCGCTCTACTACGTGACCACCCCCCAGGCGAGCTGGAGCGACCACGACGCCGAGGAGTGGCTCCGCTACATGAACCGGGGCACCCTGAAGAACACCAGCGTGCACGAGGTCTATCCCGGGCACCATGTCCAGTGCCTCTACGGCCTTGGCGTGAGATCGGACATCCGGCGCTTCTTCTGGTTCCCCGGCTTCGGCGAGGGCTGGGCCCACTACTCCGAGCTGCTGATGGTGGAGCGGGGACTGGGCAAGGCGGACCCGCTCCTCCGCCTCGCCCAGAACGAGGACGCCCTGCTCCGCGCCTGCCGCTTTCGGACCACGGTCGGGATCCACGCCGAGGGCTGGGAAGTGGAGCAGGGTACCCAGCTCTTCATCGACCGGATCGGCGTCGAGGAGCTGCCCGCCCGGCGGGAGGCGATGCGAGCGACCTTCGATCCCCTCTATCTGGTCTACACCGTGGGCAAGCTGGAGATCCTCAAGTGGCGCCAGGAGTGGCTCGAATCCGGTCGGGGCGACCTCCGCTCCTTCCACCGGCTCGTGCTCTCGGCTGGCAGCCCGCCTCTGGCCGCATTAGGGCTCTGGCTCCAATCCCAGTGAGCTGATGTCAGGACGGCAGCAGGCGCTGCTGGCCCTGACCGCCGCCAACTGCCTCTGGGCCGGCTCCTACGTGGCCGGCAAGGCGGCGCTCGCCACCTGGCCCTTCGCCAGCGTCAACATGCTCCGCTTCACCATCGCAGCCGCGATCCTGCTCCCCTTCCTCTGGCACGGACGCCACCGCCTCCCCCAGGACAAGGGGGACCGCTGGCGCCTGGTGGCGATGTGCCTGCTCGGCTTCGTCGCCAACAAGGCCCTCGAGTACCTCGGCCTCAGCATGACCACGGCCAGCGACACGGCCCTGCTGATCGCGGCCGAGGCCCTGGCCACCGTGCTCCTCAGCTGGGCCCTGCTCAAAGAGCGGGTGCACCGGCTCGAGGCGGCGGGCCTGGTGCTGGGCGGGCTCGGCGTCTACCTCGTCGTCGAGGGCGGCTTTCGGGCACCCACCTTCCTGGCCGGTCCCCAGAGCCTGG
This sequence comes from Candidatus Dormiibacterota bacterium, assembly GCA_036521135.1. GTDB lineage: Bacteria > Chloroflexota > Dormibacteria > Aeolococcales > Bog-877 > Bog-877. The sequence continues at coordinate 4,369 of DATDII010000073.1, forward strand.
GCAACCTGCTGGTGGTGGCGTCGCTCGTCCTCGAGGCCGGTTTCACCGTGATCGGCCGCACCGTGGTCAACCGCTACCCGCCCTTCCTGATCACGGCGGCGGTGGTGGTCGGCAGTCTCCTCGCCTGGTGGCCGGCCGGTCTGGCGGCCCTCTGGGTCAGGGGCTGGCCCGCCCTCTCCCTCGGCGGTTGGATTGGGGTCGCCTACCTCGGGGTGGTGACCACGGCCTTGTGCTACTGGCTCTGGCTCTGGGGACTGAAGCGGGTGATGCCAGGGGCGATGGCCCCGCTGCTCTTCATCCAGCCCCTCCTCGGCACCGGGCTCGCCGTCTGGATCAGGGGGGAGCACCCCCCGGTCGCTAGCCTCCTCGGAGGTGGGCTGATCCTGCTCGGGGTGACCACGGTGGTGGCCCAGCACCGGGGCGCCGGCCCCGAGGCCCAGGTGACGGCCGGCTCTGCCTGAACCCTGGCGCTAGCGGGGTTGGCCCGAGAGCCGGCGGGAGCCCAAGGGCTTGATCCAGGCCCCGAGAGGGGCTCGGGCGTCCCGGACCGGCTCCCCACCTGGTGCCGGAGCCTCGAGCCCGAGGTCGGCGATGATCGCGCAGGCGAGGCAGCGCACCCCTCCGCCCAGCGAGCCGGAGAGTCCGTCGAGGGCCGGCCGGGCGCAGCTCGAGCAGCGGACGGTGGGATGGATCAGCGTGCTGGTCAACTTCAGCGCGGTCAGGCGTGGGGAGAGCCTGGTCGGGCCCGGTCGCCGAGTGTGATTGAGCATGGAGCTCATGATCCACCGCCGAGAATAAGGGGAGGATATGGGCGATCTAAGCGGAGGTTAAGGCGCTCCTCCGATCCTGCCTGGCACCATCCTCCCGGCATGGGCCAGGTTCACTTGCCATACAGGACCAATCTGAGCCCGGACCCTTCGGCCCCTAGCCGATACGGGCCGTACGTGCCCCTGACCGCAGCCGGCGAGGTTGAGTACGCGGACTCAACCAGGTAGGTGCCCGGCGGCGGGCTGAGCCGGAACCTGCCCGCCCGGTCGCTTCTCACCGTCTCCGGCGCGACGGAGGATCCTCCCTGATCCCGCAGGGTCACGGTCCCGCCCCGAACCAGTTCCAGAGACTGGTCGATGGCCAACCCGCCTCTGAAGAGGAGAACACCGTCGACCGCCCCTGGGCTGGCGGCGCTGACGGGCACGAGGCTGGCCAGCACCAGGACCGCCAACGGAACCGCCGTCCGGGCCGAGAGCACGGGAGCCATGATGCCACTCGATTGGCGAAATCTACTGGCCGATCGAACGAGCGAAGGGTGCTTGGACTAGGCGCGCAGGGAGGCGATGCCCGCAGACCAGGGCGGCGTTCCTGAGAACTTCGCCTGGTACGACTGCGGGGCGGTGGCGCCCGGATCCTGGAAGGAGACGTCGAGGGAGACGTAGGTCGAGCCGCTCGCTGAGTGCGACCAGCCAATGGTCGTCCCGCTGCCGGCGGTGAAGGTCGCGACCGGGCTGCCCTCCGACGTCGACAGGCTCGGGGTCTGGATCCAGCCGATCTGGAGGTCGGTGGCGGCGCTCGGCGTCACCGACCCGGAGAGGGCGGTGGCACTGCTCCCCGAGGGATCGCTGGTGGCCGTGATCACAGGAGCGCTGGTGTGGTCGTCACCGGAGACGACCAGGAGATCCGCCGCGGCCAGCACCGAGGTGCTGAAGTTGACGGTGACGATCCCACCCGGGGCCAGGGCGGCGGTGTTGAGCGACTCCCAGTACTCGGAGCGGTTGGTGACGCCCGAGGTGTACACCACCTCGCGGTTGACCCAGGCGTTGCTGGAGGTGTCGCTGATGCTGGACACCTTGCCGGTGGCGCCGATGCGCAAGGCGACGACCAGCACCAGCCGGTCACCCGCCTTGGTGCCGGCGGGCACGGCGATTCGCAAGCTCGTCGCGGTCGCGGTCTCGGTCCCGCCGTAGCTGGCCACGGTCCAGCCGCCCGGTGGTGGGGTCGGCGTCGGCGTTGGCGCTGGGGTTCCGGTCGGCGTCGGCGTCGGCGTCGCGGTCGGAGTCGGTGTAGGTGTCGCCGTCGGGGTGGGGGTCGGCGTCGGCGTCGCGGTCGGAGTCGGTGTTGGTGTCGCCGTCGGGGTGGGGGTCGGGGTCGGGCTCCCACCCGGGTCCATCTTGATCGTGGCGATCCCCGCGGACCAGGCGGGCGTCGCGCTGAACGTCGCCTGGTAGGACTGGCCGCTGGTCGTGTTGGGCGACTGGAACGAGGCGTCGAGCGAGAGGTAGGAGGAGCCGCTGGAGGAGCCGCTCCAGCCCAGGGAGGTTCCGCTCCCGGCGGTGAAGGATGCCGCGGGGCTGCCCTCGGAGGTGGACTTGTTGGGGGTCTGGATCCAGCCGATCTGGAGATCCCCGGGATTCGCCGGGGTGACCGTACCGGAGTTGGCCGTCTTGCTCGCCCCCGAGGCGGAACTGGTGGCCGAGATCACCGCCGGGGTCGACCCGTCGTCGCCCGATATCACGAGGAGGTCGGCGGCGGCTATCTCCGAGCTGCTGAAGGTGATTGTCACCACCCCGCCCGGAGCCAGGGCCTTGGCGGCTATCGACTCCCAGTACTCGGCGCGATTGGACACACCTGAGGTGTAGGTGACATCGCGATTCGACCAGACATTGCCGGCCGTGTCAGTAATGCTCGTGATCCGCCCGGTCGCACCGGTGCGCAGCGCCGCCACCACCGCCAGGCGGTCGCCGGCGGCGGTGCCCGCAGGTACGGCGATCCGGAGGGTGGTGGCCGAGGTCGTCTCGGTGCTGCCGTAGGTCTGGACCGACCATGCCGGAGGCGGCGTGGCGGTCGCGGTTGGGGTCGGCGTCGGGGTCCCGGTGGGCGTGGGGGTCGGTGTCGGCGTGCCAGTTGGGGTCGGAGTCGGTGTCGGCGTCCCTGTCGGGGTCGGCGTCGGCGTCGGCGTCGAACCGCCCGAGAAGACATACGTCTGCTGGTCGAATGCCTGGCCTGCGGCGTTGGTCGGGGTGACCGTGACGGTGTCGCCCACCACGGTGACCTTGAGGAAGTTGTACACCTGGGCCGCAGATTGGGGAGTCGGTGCGCC
>DATDII010000074.1:0-2957 GCA_036521135.1 Candidatus Dormiibacterota bacterium
CCTCCTGGCCGAGCTCGACCTCACAGTCGCCCTCTGCGGCCAGCCCGGCGTTGGGGCCTTGGGCAGGGACCTGCTGGTGCGCAGCACCAGCCCGGAGCTCCCGGCCGGCTGACCGGGACCGGGCCAGCACCTCTCCGCGAGCGGTTGAGGACCGCGCCCTCGAAGCGCCGCCCCGGCAGCGCGCCGGTCAGAGCTGCTGGCGGCCGGAGAAGGCTCGGGCCACCGTCCGCTCATCGGCGTAGGCGAGCTCCCCTCCCACCGGCAGGCCGTGGGCGAGCCGGGTCACCCTGACCCCGCTCGCGGTCAGCCGGCGGTGGAGGTATCCCGCGGTCGCCTCCCCCTCGACGTCGGAGTCGGTTGCCAGGATCACCTCGGTCACCACCCCGTCGGCCACCCGGGCCAGCAGCTCGTCGGCGTGGATCTCACCCGGCCCCACCCCGTCAAGGGGCGAGAGGGCCGCGCCGAGGACGTGGTAAAGGCCCCGGTACTCCCCGCTGCGCTCGATCGCAAGCACGTCGGTGGCGTCCTCGACGATGCAGAGCAGGGACTGGTCCCGACCCGGCTGGGAGCAGACGGAACAGAGCTCGCCTCGTCTGGACAGGAAGAAGCAGCGGGGGCAGGTGGCGACGGACTCGATCACGTCGGTCATCGCCGCCGCCAGGGCGAGGCCATGGGCGGGGGCCATTCTGACCGCGTGGAAGGCCAGCCGCTGGGCGGTCTTGGAGCCGATCCCAGGAAAGCGGGCGAACTCCTCAGCCAGGCGCTCAAGCGGTGGCGGCAGCAACCCCACGGTCGACCTTCCCCGGTGACGCGGCGGTCAGCGCAGGCCGGGCGGGAGCAGGCCCGGGGGCAGCAGCGACTCCATTGAGCGGGCGGCGAGCTCCCGAGAGCGCTCGAGGGCGTCGTTGACGGCCGCCAGGACCAGGTCGCTGAGCAGCTCCGCGCCCTCCTCCAGGACCTCGGCCTCGATGCTGATCGCGGTGATCCGCTGCTGGCCATCCGCCCTCGCCGTCACCGCGCCACCCCCGGCCTTGCCCTCCACCTCCTGGCTGGCCAGGCTGCCCTGGGCCTCCTCGAGCTGACGGAGCATGTTCTGCTGCATCTGGCGCAGTTGCTTGGAATTGGGCTGGGGCACAAGGCGACTCCTCTGAGGGCTGCGCGCTAATTCTAGGCCCGCCTGGCCCAGCCGCTATCGCTTCTCCGCCGTGCCCAGCCGGGTCACCCGGCTGCCCGGGAAGACGGTCAGCGCCTGGCTCAGGGCGGATGGCACCTCGCCGTCCGGGGCCAGCGCCTCAGCTCCTTGCGGGGATGCGACCCCGCCTGGCCGCGCCGAGGTCACCACCACCACCGCCGCCTCTCCCGACACCTCCAGGCAGGCCCTCTGGATCAGCTCCCGGTTGGCGGGCGAGTCGATCATGCCGCGGTGGAACTCGAACTTGGGATCGAACTCGATGGTCAGGACACCTTCCCGATGGCTGGCCGGGCGTCCCTCGCGCAGGAGCGCCTGGACCGGGAGGTGCTCCTTGCCGAGCCAGGCGAGGATCGACGGCCACTGCCCGACCACCCCCTGATCCCCAGGGGCCCCGACAGGGCCAGCCTCGGCTTGGGTCGGAGCCGCCTCCTCTTCGAGCCAGCTGGGGTTCGGCGGTCCCGGCACATCCCCACCCGGCGCCGGAGCCTCGCCCGCAACCTCGCCAGCCGGGTCGGTGGGCGAGGGCGCCTCTGGTCCAGCGCCGACCCTGGACGCGCCCGGCTCAGGCCCGGGTTGTGGTTCTGGCATCTCCTCGACCGTCCCCGAGGGGGCCCGCGCCGGGGCCGCCGCGGCCAGTGCTGCCACCGCCTGGCGAGCACTCGTGGCTGGGAACGGGCAGAGCCGGAGCAGGGCCGCCTCGACCGACATCCAGGGGTCGTCGGCCCGGCGCAGCTCGGCCGCGGACTCGGCCGCGGTGCGCATCAGCTCGAGCCAGAATCCAGGCGGGGCCGGGACATCCGCCAGCTCGGCCGCCTCGCCGGCGCCCGAGCCCAGCTCGCGCCAGAGGTAGAGCTTGGCGAGCGCGCCCAGGGAGCGGAGCATCTGCCGGGGCTCGACCCCGCCCCCCTGGAGGTCGTTGAGCTCGTTCCAAGCGGTGGCCATGTCGCCCCGGGCCAGCGCCTCGGCCAGGCGTACCAGAGCCCGGGGATCGGCCATGCCCAGGCCGCCCTGGACCGCCTCGACGGTGAGCTCGCCATCCACCAGCCCGAGCAGGCGGGCGAGCAGGGAGAGGGCGTCGCGGAGAGAGCCCGCTCCGGCCTCGGCGACCAGGGTGAGGGCGTCCGGGCTGGCGCCCGCCGCCTCCTCGTGGCAGATCCAGGCCAGGTGGGCCGCCATCGCATCGAGGGGGATGCGCCGGAAGTCGAACTGCTGGCAGCGGGAGAGGACGGTGTCGGCCAGGCGCCGGGGCTCGGTCGTGGCCAGGATGAAGCAGGCGTGCTCAGGCGGCTCCTCCAGGGTCTTGAGGAAGGCGTTGGCGGCCTCGGTCGAGAGCATGTGGGCCTCATCGATGATGTAGACCTTGGTCTTGAACTGACTGGGGACGAACTGGGCCCTCTCCCGCAGGTCGCGGATCTCGTCGATCCCGCGGTTGGTGGCGGCGTCGATCTCGATCACGTCGAGGCAGACCTGCTCGGCGATGGAGCGGCAGGCGGCGCACTCGCCGCAGGGCTCACCCGCCTCGGGCGCCTCGCAGTTGATCGCCTTGGCCAGGATCCGGGCGGCGCTGGTCTTGCCCGTCCCCCGAATCCCGGTGAAGAGGTAGGCGTGGCTGAGCCGGTCGTCGCGGACGCCGTTGCGCAGGGTCTGGGCCACCACCTCCTGACCGACCAGCTCGGCGAAGCGCTGAGGCCGGTACTTGAGGTAGAGCGTCTGGCGCACGGAGCCGCCCGGAGTGGTCATCAGCTAGATGATCGCGCACAAGCGC
>DATDII010000075.1:0-2305 GCA_036521135.1 Candidatus Dormiibacterota bacterium
GCCATCTCCTCCAGTCACCAAGCCCTGTCCGCCATCTCCTCCAGTCACCAAGCCCTGTCCGCCATCTCCTCCAGCGACCGAGCCCTGTCCGCCATCTCCTCCAGCGACCAAGCCTTGTCCTCCAACACCTCCCGTCACCGATCCCTGTCCCCATCAGCCGGTCCCCAAGTGGCAGCAACCGTCACCGCCGGCCAGCCCCTGCCCTCCCCCGCCGGTAACCCGGCCCTGTCCCTCGGCGCCTCCAACCACCCCGCCCTGCCATCATGAACATGACCATCGCTAGGCACCGGGTCAGGGGCCGGTAGCACCTCCGCTGGCGTCTCGCTAGGCTGGACGGGTGGAGCTCCGTCAGGCCATCGAGGAGTACCTGACCTACCTGGCGGTGGATCGGGCCCGTAGCGCGCTGACGGTTCGGGCCTACCAGACCGACTTGGACCAGGCCGTCCGCTTTTGGGCCGGGCTCCAGGATCCGGCGGCCGACACCGACCAGCTCAGCCGCGACGCGGTCCGGGCCTATCAGAGGCATCTGGGCCAAGCCGGACTGGCGCTGAGCTCGCGGGCTCGGCGCCTTCAGGCCCTTCGTGGCTTCCTGCGCCACGCACTCCGCGAGGGATGGATCGCCGAAGACCTGGCGGCGCACATCGACATCCCGCGCATCTCCGCTCCCCTACCAAAACCGCTGACCACGACAGAGGCCCGGCGGGTACTGACCTTTGCCCACGGCGAGGATGAGCCCGCGCTGCGGAATGCCGCCCTGATGCACTTCCTGGTGAGCACCGGTTGCCGCATCTCCGAAGCGCTTTCAGTCAAGCGCACGCAGATCAACAGTGAAGGCCGATTGGTGGTGCGGGGCAAGGGGTCCAAGGAGCGAGTGGTCCACCTCACCCCCCAGGCGACCGAGGCGGTTCGGGCCTACCTCGACGCCCGTCATGACCGCGAGACCGCCCTCTTCCTGAACTACGACCGGTCCTCAGCGGCGCGGGGCAAGCGCCAGCTCACGGCAGCGGGAGCGCGCCACATCGTTCGCCAGGTGCGCCGGGCAACCGGTGTCGAGGGACTTAAATCCCCTCATGTCCTGCGGCACACCACGGCGACCGAGCTGCTGACCATCACCGGCAACGTTCGCCTGGTTCAGGAGGTTCTCGGGCACGCCAACCTGAACACCATGCAGGGGTACACCAAGGTTGTCGACTCGGCCCGGGTCGCCGCCTACGAGGAACTCGCCGAGCGGCTCGATGAGCCAGGCCAGGTCAAGGGGCCGGAGTCGCCGGCTCGGTGAAGAAGACGGTGTTGAGGAAGAGGCTGAAGGTCGCGGCCCCTCCCGGCTGCGGCAAAGTGGCCTGAACCAGGAAGGACAGCGCGGACTGCGCCTGGAACTCGACCGATGCCTGGTAGCTGTTGCTGCTGGCGTACCGAACCAGGGAGACGGTGACTCCGTAGACCTCCACCGAGCTGACTCCGCTCTGGGTCTGGCCGGCAGATGCCGCGGGCGGAAGCTGAGAGGTGGCCACCGCCGTCTCGAACGTCACCGTCGCCCCCTTGGGACCGGTGAAGGCGACGTCGCCGGAGCTCTTCTGGTCGAAGGTCCACCCTTCGGGGTACATCACCGACCAGGGAACGCTGCCCGCGCCCTCGAAGACCTGGAAGGAGAGGGTTGAGGTGTACTGCGGGTCAGCCGTGATCCAGCCCACCTGAGTCGCCCCCTGCACCTTCCACCAGCCGCCGGCGGCGGGACTGGCGGAGAGGAGAGGCAGGGAGACCGCCTGGGGAATGACTCCCACCACCGGGGCGGTCGCCGACGGTGCGCTCCGAAAGTTCACGCCCAGGGGCGCGATCACCGTCACCGTGGTCGGGGCCGAGCTCGGGCTCGGGGTCGGCCGCGGCGTGAGGTGGCTCGGCAGCGGTGCCGGTCCGGGGCTGGCCCCGCACCCGGCCAGCGTCGACACCACCCCCGCCATCACCACGAGTAGGGCGAGTCCAGCTGCCGCGGGGGCCGGCTGCCTCATCCAGTCAGGCTACTCCTGGGTCGCGGGCACCGGCTGCTCCGGGCTGACCTGGATCCGGGCCACTTGCTGGAGTTGACCCGCCAGGTCACGGGCGGCCGCCCCTGCAGCCTCTGCGAAGTCGTCCCCCGTCGAGGCCTGGGAGATCCCTCGTGAGGCGCTCGCCAGATACTCCCCCCGGCCGGAAGGACCCCGGGCTGCCAGGATCGCCTCCTTGAGGTCGCCCCCCTGGCGTCCGATCCCGGGCAGGAGGATGGGCATATCCGGCGCCACAGTGCGGAGCCGGCTGATCTCGGCGGCCC
>DATDII010000076.1:0-7170 GCA_036521135.1 Candidatus Dormiibacterota bacterium
GGCCCGCGTGGACGGGCCCAAGCTTGCGCCGGAGGCGGTTGGCATACACCCGCAGGTAGTGGGGATCGGCACCGTAGCGGCCGTTCCAGACCTGGTTGAGCAACAGCTCCCGAGTCACCACCCGGCCCGCGTGCCGAGCCAGAAACGCCAGCATCTCGTATTCGGTCGCGGTCAGGGCGAGGCGCTGACCGCCCGCCGTCGCCGTCCGCGCGACCAGGTCGAGGGTGAGCGCCCCGACCACCAGGGTGGGCTCATCGTCGTTGTGATGGAGGTGGCGCAGGGCGACCCGGATCCGGGCCTCGAGCTCGGCCATCCCGAAGGGCTTGGTGACGAAGTCATCGGCGCCGGCGTCGAGGGCCGCGACCTTGCGGTCCTCCTCGCCGTGGGCGGACAGGATCAGGACTGGCGCCGCGCTCCAGCCTCGCAGCTGACGGCAGACCTCGACGCCGTCCATGTCGGGCAGGCGCAGATCGAGCACGACAACCTCGGGCCGGTGCCGGACCGCCTCGGCCAGGCCCTCCTCGCCCGTCCGGGCGGTGTGGACCTGGTAGCCCCGGGCGCGGAGGCCGATCCCGAGAGCACGCAGGATGGCCGGCTCGTCGTCGATCAGGAGCAGGCTGGGCATCCGCTCAGGCGGCTGGGAGGAGGATGTCCAGCTCCAGCCCTCCCTTGGTACCCGAGCGGGCGCTGATCCGCCCGCCGCTGGCCTCGATGAACACCTTGCAGATGATCAGCCCGACCCCTCCCGAGGTGCTCCATGCGCCGTCGGCTTCGGGAGCCGGGTTGAAGACGGTCGCCAGCCGCTCGCGGCTGAGGCCCGGACCCCGGTCCTCCACCGCCAGCTCGACCCACTCCGCCAGGCGGCGGCCCCGGATCGCGACCGGTGTCTCCTGGGGGGTGTGCCGGGCGGCGTTCTCAAGGAGGTTGACCAGGACCCGCACCACCAGCGCCCGGTCGACCTGGACCCGGAACGAAGGGCTGACGTCGACCTCGACCAGACGGGATCCGAGCTGGCCTTGGATCGCCTCGAGGGCCTCTTCGACCAGCTCGAGGAGCGTCGCGGGAGCCGTCGTCAGACGGCGCATCCCGGCCTCGATCCGGTACATATCGAGCAGGTTCTTGACCAGCCTGGTGAGGCGGTCGGTCTCCTCCTCGGCGGTGCCGAGGAGGACCCGGCGGTCGCCGGGGGTGAGCGGAACCGAGGGGTTGCCGAGGTCGGAGAGGGCGGCCTTGATCGAGGCCAGCGGGGTGCGGAGGTCGTGGGCCACCGAGCCGAGCAGCGCCCGGCGCCAGCTGTCGACCTCGCCCAGCACGCGGTTCTGGAGCGCCTGCTCTCGGAGCTGGGCCCGCTCCACAGCCAGGGCTGCGTGGTTGGCGTAGGTACCCAGCAGCTGCTGGTCGGTCGCCGAGAGAGCTGGGCCGACCAGGAGGAGGACGCCGATCGAGCGCTCCGCGGTGGCCAGCGGCAGGGTCCGCAGCCCGCTCAGGCCGGCCAGGGCGATCGGGGTCGAGGGCGACCGGACCAGGTTGCCGCCGGGGATGGCGGCCGGCGGCAGTGGGTCACCGGCCTGGGCTGCAACCGTCAGCTCGGCCCCGGAGGGGAGCAGGAGCGCCACCGAGCTGAGGTGGAACTCCCGCTGAACGGTGCGGACCACGGTCCCGAGCAGGGCGCCCAGCTCCTTGTCCCCGATCAGCAGGTCCGAGACCTCGAGCAGGTGCCGGGCGTCGTCAGCCCGGCGCCGGGCCTGGCCCCGCGCTTGCTGGAGTGCGAACACGACCCGAGACACGATCAGCATCACCACCACGTACACGGCCAGGGTCACCCAGTCGTGGTAGTTGGAGACGTCGAGCGTGCCATAGGGCGGGATGAAGAGGAAGTCGTAGGCGAGAAACCCGGCGGCGATGGCGACCACTCCGACCACCCAGCCGCCCAGGGCAACCCCGGCCACCACCGGGACGATCAAGACCAGCCCGCTGGTGGGGACCCCGACCGCGGTCCGGACCGGGAACATGACCGCGGCCACGACGGCGGTCAGGAGCAGGGACGCGGCGATCCCCTTGGCCGGCCGCTGGCCGCGCCAGCTCATCTGGTCAACCTCCGCCCGGGTCCTCGCTCCGGGCCGTCTCCCGCTCCCGAGCCAGGGAGATCACGTGAACGTCCAACGCCGCCTGGCCGCACTCTCGAAGGACCTCCTTCAGAACTCCCCCCCGCCCCAGGCCCCATCTGCGTTCGGGGTCGGAGCCGACCATGAGCTGGGTGATTTGGTGCTCGCGGGCGAACGCGACCAGGGCCGAGGCCACGCTGTCGCCCTGCAGGGTCGACCATGTTGCCCCGAGCGCCAGGCTGAGGGCCTCGAGCTCGGCCAGAAGCCGGGGATCCCGTCCCCGGGTCGCGTCGGCGGCGACCACATGGGCGACATGGAGGTCGCCCTTGCTCCGCGAGGTGATCCGGGCGGCGCGACGGAGCAGCTGGTCGGTGCCGGGCCGGGTAGTGACCCCGACCAGAATGTGCTCCCCGGTCTCGAGCCGACCGAGGTCCGAGTTCTGAAGTCCCCGGAGCAGGGACTCCTCGGTCTCGTCGGCGACGAAGCGCAGCGCCAGCTCGCGCAGGATGGTCAGGTTTCGGGTGGTGAAGAAGTGGGTCAGGGCGGACGGCACCTGGGCCTCGGGGTAGACGTTGCCGTGGACCAGCCGGCGCCGGAGCTGCTCGGGGGAGGAGTCGACCAGCTCGGTCTGGTCGGCCCGGCGCACGACCCAGTCCGGGACCCGCTCCCTGACCGTGGTCCCGGTCATCGCCTCGATGCTCGGGGCCAGGCTCTCCAGGTGCTGGATGTTGACCGTGCTGATCACGCCGATGCCGTTTTCGAGCAGCTCGAGGACGTCCTCCCAGCGCTTGCCGTGGCGGCCGCTGCCGGGAACGTTGGTGTGGGCGAGCTCGTCGACGAGGGCCACCTGCGGATCCCGAGCCAGGACCCGGTCCAGGTCCATCTCCTCGAACTGGGTGCCGCGATAGTCGACCGTCTTCCGGGGCACCACCTCCAGGTCGCGCACGAACTCGGCCGTGTGCGGCCTTCCGTGGGTCTCGACAAAGCCGACCACTACGTCGCGGCCCCGCTCCCGGCGGCGCCAGCCCTCATCGAGCATGGCACAGGTCTTGCCCACGCCCGCGGCGGCCCCGAGGTAGAGGCGGAACCGGCCCGGCGGCGCCACCATGGCGTCCCCGGGCTCGCCCTCGGTGGGGAGCCCCGTCGCGCGGTCGTCGCTGGGCACCGGCCAAGCCTACGTCAAGCCCGCTCCCCGGTCGCTGGCCCTTTCGCCCCGAGGCTGGCGGGCCTGGCTCGTTTCCGAGCTGGCCCACGCCAAGCTGGCCCCGCGTCCCCGACCTGCCAACCAGCCTTGGCAGGGAGCCGCGTCCCTCAGGCCGCGACTGGATGAGCTGGTAGGGAGCGGGAAGGGAGGGATTCGAACCCTCGGACGAGGTTAAGCCCCGTCACCCGCTTAGCAGGCGGGCGCTTTCGGCCACTCAGCCACCTCCCCGATCGGGTCAGCGGTCGAGTATAGGTCCCGTCATTGGCCCGGAACGAGTCCAAGCTCGGCTGCGATCGGAGTGAGTCCGGCCACGATCAGCTCGACCAGTTCCTCAACCGGGCGGCCCAGCTCCTCGCTGCCGAGGGCGATGTCCTCGCGGAGGACGCTTCGGGCGAAGGCCTTGTCCTTCAACTTCTTTCGCACCGACGAGGTCTTGACCAAACTCACGTCCCGGCCCGGCTGCACCATCGCCACCGCCATCACAAATCCGGTGAGCTCGTCGAGGGCGAAGAGCCAGCGCGCCATGTCCGTCTCCCTGGCCACGCCGCTGAAGGTGGCGTGGCCCTGGATCGCCAGCACGATCTCCTCCGAATAGCCGTGGCCCTCCAGGACCGGGCGCCCCCAGAAGGGATGCTCGTCGGGGTGCGCCTCATAGTCGAAGTCGTGGAGCAGACCGGCGATGGCCCACTGCTCCTCATCGCCGCCGACCAGGCGGGCGGCCTGGCGCATCACCGCCTCGAGGGCGAGGCCGTGGCGGCGCAGGCTCTCGGTCTTGGTGGTCTGGTGGAGGAGCTCGACGGCATCGGCGCGGGTTGGCATCTGGCGCCATCCTCCCAGCCGGCCCGGGACCAGCACAAGCGACCACGGATGCTGCTACGGTCGCCTGCGTCGTGGTTGGCGAGGAATCAGCTGGGGAGGAGCACCCGCTCTGGCACCAGCTGATGGCACTGAGCGAGTTCCGCGAGCCGGACCAGTCTGGCTGGACCCGGCGCCTCTTCTCAAGCGCCTACCAGAGGTCGCGGGGCTGGGTCAGGGAGCAGATGGCGGCCGCCGGCCTGGGCGTGCGGGTCGACGAGATCGGGAACATCCTGGGGGAGCTCCCCGGCCGCGACCCCGGCCTGCCCCAGATCGTCCTCGGCTCGCACACCGACACCGTCGCCGGGGGTGGCCGCTTCGATGGCATGGTCGGGCTGCTGGCGGCGGTGAGCGTGGCTCGCGAGCTCGGCCGGCTGGGGACCAGGCTCCGCCACCCGCTGCTCGTCGCCGACTTCCTCGGCGAGGAGCCGAACCGCTTCGGCATCAGCTGCGTCGGGAGCCGGGCCGCTGCGGGCCAGCTCTCGGAGTCGGTGCTCAGCCTGCCCGATGCGGAGGGAGTGACCCTTGGCTCCGCCCTCCAGGTGCTCGGAGCTGGAGCGTTCCCGCCGCCCGCCTGGGACCGGGATCGGCTCCACTGTTATCTCGAGCTCCACATCGAGCAGGGCCGGCAGCTGGAGCAGCGGGGGCTGGAGCTGGGGGTCGTTTCCGCGATCGCCGGGATCCACCGCGCCCAGCTCACCTTCCGGGGTCGGCCGGACCATGCCGGGACCACCGCCATGGCCGATCGGCGGGACGCCCTGGCGGCCGCGGCCGAGGGCATCCTCCTGGTCGAGGAGGGGGCCTCCCAGGGTGGGACCGGGGTGGGAACGGTTGGCCGGCTGACGGTGGCGCCCGGGGCCAGCAACGTCATCCCGGGCGAGGTCGTCGCCTCAGTCGAGCTCCGGAGCGCGGACGGGGACTGGTTGATCGAGCGGCATCGGGACCTGGCCCGGTCCCTGGCCGAGCTTGGCGATCGCCGGAAGGTCGAGATCGAGCTGGAATGGATCTCGGCCGAGGCCCCGACGCTCTGTCACCCCGGCGTTCGCCGGGTCCTGGGGGACACCCTGACCGGGCTCGGCCATCCGGTCGCCGAGCTGGTCTCCGGGGCCAGCCACGACGCCGCCCACATGGCCCGGATCACGCCCATGGGCATGCTCTTCATACCCTCCAGGGATGGCCGCAGCCACTGCCCCGAGGAGTGGACCGAGCCGCACCAGGTTCTCCTCGGCGCCGAGGCGCTGCTAGGCGCCGTCCGCCGCATGGACGCGGTCGACGCGCTCTGAGCCGGATCGGAGCCCGGCTCGGAGCAGGAGCCGGCTGCCGTCGTCGAGCATCCAGCGCAGCCCCTCCGCGGTGGTGGCTCCGGCCATGGCGAAGCGGTCGGTCAGCAGGTCGGCGTCGGCCGCCGCCTCCTTCCAGCTGACCGGGATGACCACGCCCTCCTGGGACGCCCTAGTCCCCGGAATCCGGAGCCGGACCCACGGGTCGTCCCGCCAGCGGCCGGCCTTGATGGTGTGGGCCGGGGTGAGCAGAAAGACGTAGCCCGGGGGGACCACGGCGAACCACATCCGGACGCTGCCCACTCCCGAACCGTCCCTGGAGCTCACCAGGACCTCGTCCCTGCCCGTCAGCTGCCGGATGAAGGCGGACGGGAATGGGAGTGGACCACCCTTCCCCGGGGCCTCAGCTGGCACGGCAGGCGAAGACCTCGCTCTGATAGGGGAGGGAGATGAGCCGGACCTGGGGGTCCTGGTAGTCCGTCGCCAGCTCGAGGAGCCGGTCGCGGAGCCGGTTCTGGACCGCGGCATCGGACGCGGCCACAAAGCTCAGAGAGAGGACCCGGTCCACCAGCTGGTCTGGGGTCGCCAGCTGGAGGTGGCCGAAGGCCCGTGACTCGAGGGGCCCGAAGATCCGGCTCTCGCGGAGCCGGCGCCGCCACTCCCCGGTCGAGTGGTCAGGCGATCCCTTCCGGAGCGGCTCGATCAGCTCGTTGACCGAGCGCCAGAGTTGAGAGCGGAGGTCGCGGCGGTTCCAGACCAGTCCGAGCCGGCCGCCCGGGCGGAGGACGCGGTGGATCTCCCGCAGGGACGACTGATCGGCAAACCAATGGAATGACTGGCCGGCGGTGGCGGCGTCCACCGAGCCGCCCGGCAAGGTCGTGGCGGAAGCCGTCGCGGCCAGCACCTCGACCCCGCTGACCGCCTCCTCCAGCTGCGCGGCCATCTCCCTGACCGGTTCGAGGGCGATCACCCGGGCGCCGAAGGGAACCAGCTGGCGGGTCAGCTTGCCGGTACCGGCGCCGAGGTCGAGGACTACCCGCCCGGGGCCGAGCCCGAGCCGCGCCGCGAGCCAGCCGACCGCGGCCGGAGGGTAGTCGGGGCGGCCCCGCTCGTAGGCGGCCGCTCCCCGGGCGAATCCGGCGCTGGCGGCGGGATGGATCGACAACGCTGCGATCCTAGCGCCCCTCGTCGCGGCGGCCGTCCGCGTCGAGGTGACTGGCGACCCCGAGCGGATTCGAACCGCCGATCTCCACCTTGACAGGGTGGCGTGTTAGGCCAGCTACACCACGGGGCCCCGAGCTGGCCGGCGGGCGACCGCCGGTCCGCGTCGCCCACCGGAGGGCGGGCCGATTATACGTCCGGCTTCGAACGGTCCCGTGAGTGAGATCGCGGCCCGGTCGCGGCCGCTCGGTAAGATGGCCCGAGCGGTCGGGAGGGCTTGGCCGAGTGGGAGGATCGTCCGGTGAAGGTCGCCGTCCTGGTGAAGCAGATCCCGGACCCGTCGGCGGTGGGCAGGCTCGACCCCCAGAACCACCTCCTGGTCCGGGACCAGGGTGAGCTGGTGCTGGACCCGGGTGACTCGTACGGGGTGGAGGCGGCCCTCCAGGTCGCCGGAGCCGATGGCGAGGTTGTGGCGATCTCGATGGGACCGGCCAAGGCGGTCGAGGTGATCCGCAAGGCGATGGCCATGGGGGCCGCCTCCGGCGTCCTGGTCAGCGATGACCGG
>DATDII010000077.1:0-9027 GCA_036521135.1 Candidatus Dormiibacterota bacterium
AAGGTCTGGTCCCAGGACTTCGCCGAGATGCTCGGCAACTTTCAGCACAACCCGGGGCGGGCAGGCCATGTCCTGCGCAGCCTCGAGGCGATGACCGAGTACTTCCGCGACGCCGTCGCGGCCCAGTCCTCCGACGCCGGCCGTGGGCTGATCCACGGGCTGGCCGCGGCCACCGTCGACGGCGAGCGGCTGACCGAGGAGGAGGTGGTCGCCAACCTCATCATCACCATGGTCGGGGGCCAGGAGACCACGACCAACCTGATCGGAAACGGGCTCCTGACCCTGCTCCGCTGGCCAGATCAGCTGGCCCGCCTGCGCGAGGACCCCTCGCT
Organism: Candidatus Dormiibacterota bacterium; assembly: GCA_036521135.1. Taxonomy (GTDB): domain Bacteria; phylum Chloroflexota; class Dormibacteria; order Aeolococcales; family Bog-877; genus Bog-877. The sequence goes on from DATDII010000077.1 coordinate 333, forward strand.
CTTCCCGGCCGCGGTAGAGGAACTGCTGCGCTTTGAGAGCCCGAGCCAGCACACGGCGCGGCTGGCCCCGGCCGACGGCGAGCTGGGAGGCAAGCCGATCAAGGAGCGCGATGCCGTGATCGCGGTGATGGCGGCCGCCAACCGGGACCCCTCGCGCTTCCCCGACCCGGACCGGCTCGACTTGAGCCGGCCCGACAACCGACATGTCGCCTTCGCCTGGTCGAGCCACTTCTGCTTCGGCGCCCCCCTGGCCCGCCTGGAGGGACAGATCGTCCTTCGGACCCTGCTCAGCCGGCTACCCGAGCTGAGGCTGGGGACCGGATCGGTCGAGTGGCGCCCCAACCTCGGGCTGCGCGGGCTGGTCGCCCTGCCGGTCGAGTTCGCATCGTGACCGCGACCAGCAGCGCCGGGCTCTCAGCCGCCAAGCGGGCCCTGCTCGAGCAGAGACTGCGCGGGATCCAGCATGGGGACGAGCCGGCGGCTCCCTCGGCCCCAGCGGCGCCCCGGGATGGGCTGATTCCCCTCTCGGCAGCCCAGGAGCAGCTCTGGTACTTCAGCCAGCTGGCCCCGGGGAGCGCCCTTTACAACGAGGCGGTCAGCATCCGCAAGCAGGGTGCCCTCGACCTCGACGTCTTTCGAGCCGCCTTCAACCAGGTTGTGGAGCGGCACCAGATGTGGCGCTCGACCTTCCGAGTCGTTGACGGCCGCCCCTACCAGACAGTCGGTGCCCCGAGCGACTTTGCCCTTCCCCTGGTCGACCTGAGCCACCTCCGGCCCGACCAGGCCGAGGCGAGGGCGGTAGGCCTGGCGGTGGCCGAGGCGAGGCGTCCCTACGACCTTGATCAGGGGCCGCTGCTGCGACCGCTCCTGGTCCGCCTCAGCGCCGAGGATCACCGCCTCTACCTGGCGATGCACCACCTGATCTTCGACGGGGTCAGCCTCTATCGCGTGATCCTGCCCGAGCTCGTGACGCTCTACCAGGCTGGTGTCGCCGGACGGCCGGCCCGTCTCGCGGCCCCGTCCTGGCAGTACTCCGACTACGTTCAGAGCGAGTCGGTCGCCCAGGCCGCCGCATCCTCTGCCAGCGCACTCCAGTACTGGCGCCAGCGCCTCGCGGAGATTCCCGAGGCCCAGCTGCCCCTCGACCATGCCCGCCCAGCGCGGCCCCGGTTCGCCGGCCGGACCGAGGCGCTCACCATTCCGGCCGAGACGGTTGCCCGCCTCGACAGCTTCGGGCGCTCGGTGGGCTCGACCTTGTTTCAGACGCTGGCCGCCGCGTTCTCGCTCCTGCTGGCCCGGTACACCGGCCAGGAGGACCTCGTCTTCGGGACGGTCACCGACCTGCGCGATCGGCGTGAGCTGGAGTCGATGGTCGGCTACTGCCTGACCCCGCTCGTGATCCGCAACGACCTCCAGGGCGATCCCAGCTATCGCGAGCTCCTCTGCCGGACCCGGACCTCGGTGCTGGAGGCGCTCGACCACAAGATTCCCTTCCAGCGCCTGGTCAGCGAGCTCCGTCCCGCTCGGGAGGCGGGGGCGAACCCGATCTTCCAGGCGATGCTGGTCCTGGAGCCGCCGATGGTCACCCCGGACCCCGAGTGGAGCCTGCACCAGATGGAGGCGGAGATCGGGAATCAGCTGGCCAAGGCCAAGTTCGACCTGCACATCGAGCTCGACCGCCGCCCGGATGGCCACCTCAGTGGTCGTCTGATCTATGACAGCGACCTCTTCGAGGCGAGCACGGCTCGAGGCATGGCCGAGTCCTGGGTCCGCCTCCTCGAGGAGCTGGCCCGAGACCCCGAGCGGCGCCTCTCCCAGGTGTCGCTGCAGGCTCCGGAGGAGCTCACCCGCCAGTTGGTGACCTGGAACGCCACCACCGCTGAAGGCCCGGACATGGCCGTGCACGAGATCGTGTCGCTGCAGGCGCGGCTCCGGCCCGACCGGGTGGCGGTCAGCTGCGGTTCCGAGCGGCTCACCTACGGCGAGCTCGATGCCCGGGCGGCTGTGTTGGCCAACGCGCTCATGGCGGATGGGCGGGGGGTGGGGAGCGTGGTAGGGCTCCTCGCCGAGCGCTCGGTGGACATGGTCGTGGGCATGCTCGGGATCCTCAAGGCGGGGGCCGCCTACCTGCCCTTGGACCCCCGCTACCCCGCCGAGCGGCTCTCGTTCATCCTGGCTGACTCGGCGGCGGAGGCGGTCGTGGTGGCCCAAAGGGAGCTCGCCGGCGTGCTCCCGCCCGGGCACCCGCCGGTTTTGTGGCTCGGGGATCTGGCCCGGGGAGTGGGCCAGCTCGCCGGGGCTATCCAGGGGTCCCAAACTCCGGGCACTGCCGCCGCCTACTTGCTCTACACCTCCGGCTCGACGGGTAAGCCCAAGGGTGTCCGGGTCACCCACGCGAACGTGGTCAACCTGATCGTCGCGTTGAGCCGGGTGCCCGGGATCACCGGGGAAGATCGAGTGCTCGGCGTCGCCAGCTACTCGTTCGACATGTCGGTCGCCGACTTCTGGGTGACCCTGGGCCTAGGGGCGTCGCTGGAGCTGGCTCCCCGGGAGGCGGTGGGGGATGGGTCGGAGCTGGCTAGGCTGATCGAGTCCTCCCGGCCCACCCTGATGCAGGCGACACCGACCACGTGGCAGATGCTGGTCGAGAGTGGGTGGCGGGGGGCGCCCGGACTTCGGGCCCTGGTCGGTGGGGAGGCGCTCACCGGGCCGCTCGCCCAGGAGCTGCTGGCCCGGGTCGGCGAGGTCTGGAACATGTATGGACCCACCGAGACCACCGTCTGGTCGGCGGCGGGCCGGGTGACCGGGTCGGACCCGATCAGCGTCGGCCGCCCGCTGGCCAACACCCGGATCTACATCGTCGACGCGGCGATGCACCCGGTCCTCCCCGGGGTGACCGGTGAGGTCTTGATCGGGGGCGCTGGCGTGGCGATGGAGTACGTCAATCAAGCTGAGCTGACGAGGCGGAGCTTCGTGCCGAGCCCATTTCTCGCCGGTGACCGGCTCTACCGCACCGGGGACCGGGGCCGGTTCCTCCCGGACGGCCGCATCCAGCTGGTCGGTCGCGCCGACGCCCAGGTCAAGATCCGCGGCTTCCGGGTCGAGCTGGGGGAGGTCGAGGCGTGCCTGGCGGAGCATCCCCGGGTTCTCTCAGCGGCCGTCGTTGCCATGGGCGGGGAGGGTCGACCGACGGCGCTGGCCGCCTACATCGTGGCCGCCGACGAGGCGCCACCGGCCGGTGAGCTGCGCGCGTTTCTCCATGAGCGACTGCCCAACTACATGGTGCCGTCCTACTGGACTGTGCTCGACCGGCTTCCCCTGACTCCGAGCGGCAAGGTCGACCGCCAGCGGTTGCCCGAGCCCACCCTGGCATCCCGGACGGAGCCGGTCCCAGCCCGGCTCGCGAGCGACCTCGAGGAGCGGCTTCTCAAGATCTGGAGTCGGCACTTGGGCACCGACGAGCTCGGCCTGGATGACGACTTCTTCGAGGTGGGAGGGCACTCGCTGCTGGCCGTCCGGCTCATGGTCGACGTCGAGAGGGAGGTCGGGGGCAAGCTCCGGCTCGACTCCATGTTCGAGCGGGGGGCGAGCGTCGCCGGGATGGCGGCTGTGATCGAGGCGTCCCGGGCGGGGGTGGACGGCGGTGACCCGGTGGGAGCCGGGCACGTGCCCGGAGCGCCCAACCTGTTCTTCGTCCAGCCGGACGAGTCGACGATGCTGACCCTGCGCCACTTCACCGGGTCGCTGGCATCGCGCTACCGGGTCGTGGGCCTGCTGCCCGACCGGGTGGCCGGCCGCTTCGACCGCACCCGGCGGATCGAGGACCTGGCAACCCCGATGGTGGACACGATCCGCCGGCAGCAGCCGCAGGGCCCGTACTACATCGCCGGGTTCTCACTGGGTGGGCTGCTCGCCTACGAGGTGGCCGCCCGGCTCGGCGAGACCGGCGAAAGGGTCGCCTGGCTGGGCATCCTCGACTGCGCCGGCGACCCGGCCATCTTCCAGCGCCTGCTCTGGCGCCACTCGGTGGTGGGCCGGCTGGCCGGCCTGTTCCACCGGACATCGCGCCGGGAACTGATCACCCAGGTGACCGCCCTGGCGCGGCGGACCCTGCGAGCCCCGGGAGTCCGCGTCGGCCTGTTCCCGCCACCAGTGCGGGATGACTTCGACTGGCGGGGGGCGATGGCCCTCGGCTCCCGCTACCAGCCTCCGGCCGCCGACCTGCCCCTGGAACTATTCGTCAGCGCCAACAGCGTCGAGATGATGGGCAGTGAGACGCTGGGCTGGGAGAAGATCCACCAGCGGCCGCTCACCAGTCACGTGATCCCGGGCGACCACCTGGCGATGGTCACCGAGCCCCAGGTCAGGCTGGTGGTGGACCTGCTGACAAGCAGCCTGGGCGGGCTGCAGATCGCGGGCGCAGCGCCATCGGCCTGACATGGTTGAGATCGCAGTGTCGTCCGAGGCGCAGGTGCAGGTCTGGAGCGCACCGATCGATCTCTCGCCAGCCGCGCAGGGACGGCTGAGCGCGGTCCTGTCTCCGAGCGAGCGGGAGCGGGCCGGTCGGCTCCACTCCGAGCGCGACCGGGCCCGGTTCAGCGCCTGCCGCGGCTGGCTCCGGGAGGTCCTCGCCGAGCACCTGGAGACCGAGCCCGGCAAGGTTGAGTTCCTCTATCGAGCGGGGGGCAAGCCCGCCCTGGCGCCGACCATGGGCTGCGATCTTCGCTTCAACGTGGCCCAGTCGGGGGGCCTGGCGCTGATCGCCCTCGCCGAGAAGGTGGAGGTTGGCGTGGACCTGGAGCTGGTCCGCCCCGACTTCCGGGTGGATCTGATCGCAGACCGCTTCTTCAGCCAGGCCGAGCGGGCACGGCTGCGCGGCTTGGTCGGGGCGGCCCGGGTTGGAGCCTTCTTCGAGATGTGGACCCAGAAGGAGGCATACCTCAAGGGCGTCGGCATCGGTCTCAGCGATCAGGGCCTTCGGGTCGACACGGTGAGCCCGAACGGGCCCAGGCTGCCGGCAGCCACCCAGAAGGGTCTCGGGGCGAGCGCGACCAGCGGTTGGACCGTGCGCAGCATCTACGCGGGAGGCGCCTACGCGGCGGCCCTGGCGGTGCAGGCGCCCGACCTGCCTCTGCCGGCGGTGGCCCAACCGCTCTGGCCCCGGGGCGCCTGAGGGCGGACCCTCTGCCGGCCGTCCCCGGCGCTCACCGACGGAGCAGGACCGGCCCGGGGAGGTGCCCCGCCGCCCTGGTCGCCCCGCAGCGGAGGAGCTCGCGAAGATCGGCCGCCCCGTGGGGAGCCGGTTCGACCACGATCCAGTCAGCGCCGATCCTGGTGATCGACGCGAACAGGCTGCAGGAGGCGGGGCCCGGTGCCAAAGACGCCTTGGCGATGCCGTCCGGCCCGGGCTGGCTGCTCGACCTGCCGATCTGGGCGTCCTTGGGAGTTACCAGGACTCCGGGAAAGAGGACCGGGGCCGGGTTTCCGGCGAGTCGGTGCTCGGTGAAGGAGAGCGGCTCGTACAGCTCCCAGGGCAGCACCACCACCTTGGCGCCGGATGCGACCTCATGCCCCATCTCGGCGGCTAGCCGGAGCCAGCTCGCGGGGTAGCGCACGGGAACGATCGTGGCCGGGAGCTCCCTGACTGCGCCGAGGCCGTTGGGAAGGAGCACCGCCAGTGCGATGCTGGCGAGGGCCACGCCGGCAAGCCCGCTGGCGAGGGGACGGGCGGCGCTGACCTTAGCCAGGAGGAAGGCCAGGGTCTCGGCCCCGAGCACGACCAGGGCCAGGACCCAGAGCGCACTCCACTTCTCGGGTTCTCGAAAGGCGCCTAGGAGCGGGACTCGATCCATCACCCAGAGCATCGCGGCCAGGCCCGGGCCGGTCGCCGTGCTCCCCGCCAACGCCAAGCCGAGGAGGCCGGTGACCAGCAGCCAGGCCCGTCCGCGCCGGAGCCAGGCCCCGGCGAGAGCCGCCGCCACCAAGACTGCGGTGGTCAGGGGCCACCACGGCGCCCCCTGGTCGAGCAGGGGAATCCGGCCCAGTCTCTCTGGCCAGAAGCCGAATAGCCCGATCAGGTTGGTCCAGAGGCCGTAGGTCTGACTGGGGCTGGCCCGAAAGAGGAGGAGGTCGCTCCGGGTGAACATGGTCACGGCCTGGTAGGTGGCGATGCCGTGACCGAGGAAGAACGGCAGCCAACCGTAGATCAGGAGAACGGCCAGGGCTCCGAAGCTGGCCGCTGCCCAGCGCAGGCAGGCTCCGCCGGGCCAGGTCCGGTGCCAGAGGAAGCTGACCAAGGCGAGGACCAGCAGCGGCCCGATCGCATGCTGGTCCAGGGTGACCGCGAGCCAGGCCAGGGCGGCGCTGGCCAGGGCGTGGCGCCAGCCCGGGTGGCGGAGGAGGGACTCCCAGGAACCGAGCCAGAGAAAGAGCGCGCCCAGGGCGGCGGCGACTCCCCACTGGCCTTCGACCAGGCGGCCGAACACCCAGGGGTTGAGGCTGGCGAGGACGCCCGCGAAGAGCTGGACCGGCCAGGGCCGGCGCCGGAGCAGCACCATCGGGCCGAAGGTGCAGAGATAGAGCGACCCGGCGAGCCAGAAGCGGCCGGCGCTGAAACCCCCGAGCAGTCGTGTGGCGAGTTGGATCGGAGCCGAGAAGCCCCAGGTGACGGCAGGAGAGTGAGGTCCGAAGACGGCATCGACCTGGACCACGTATCCGGGCCCGCTCAGGCTGTGCAAACAGATGGCGGCGATGAGGGCGGGGACCAGGGCGGCGCGCAGCCATCCGGCCCAGGCGGAAGGGCGGGGTGGCTCGGGAGGGAGCACGGTGCCTGCCGGAGGCAGCCCGGTCACCGAGTCAGTGAGCCCGGACCGCGCGTCTGCCGCAAGCTCCCCCAAGCCGGGATGCGCTGGCTCGGGCCAGCAGGCCCGGCCGCTGCCGCCAGGGGTCTCACCGAGATGGTCTGGGGGTGGCTCGAGTGGTCAACGGGGGTTGTCCCGCTGAGCTGAACCGGCCTTCAGAGGGCCGGAGATCGCCGGGGGTCGGTCCGGACCGCTGGATGGCATCTCGCTCCGAACTCGCGCCGACTTTGCGTTCCACCCACCGGATGTGGTAGAGTTCACCTCGAAGGAAACGTGGGGCACCTGGACGGGTGATCCAGCCAAGGGAGAGATCGGTTGAATCAGTTACCCAAGAGGGTGCGGGCATTGGCGACCTCGTGGCGTGTCGTGACCACGTTCGGGGGGATTATGACGACTGCCGGGGTGGTGCTGTGGGGTGCCACCCAAGCGCCGATCTCGCTGGCGCAGACCGGCACCGCAGGCTATGGCGCGGTCTCCGCGGCCAGCACAGGAACTCCGACGACAGGTGCCGGATTGGTGGCGCCTGCGGTGATTCTGCTGGCGGGACTGATCGCGTTCGGCGTCGGGCTCTACCTGCGTCGTTCGGCCCAGACAGCCTGATCAAAGTCGTCTAGCCCGGGTCGGCGCGGCGGGAGTGATCCCGGCGCGCCGCTTTCCCCGTGTCGATGGGCGCGTCGTTTTGCGTGCGCCTGATCTGCTTTAGGTTGGCTCGCGTCTGGCTTCGCCGGGCCCCGCGTCGGCGAATCGAGTTAGGGACCTCGCTGGCGAAAGGTCTGAGGGGGATGAGCTGACCGCCCCCGCGCTGATTGGGCCGCAGGTCAGCAACGGAGGGCGGGATACGCCCGGGCGGGTACCTCTGGCCGCGGGCGCCCGAGCCCCTGCGGGGGGCCGCCTGGGCGGCGAGCTCTGGAGGCGGAGGTCGCGCGCGTGGCTTGGCGGAGCGGGAGGGATTCGAACCCTCGAAGGGGTTGCCCCCTTACGGCATTTCCAGTGCCGCGCCCTCGGCCAACTAGGCGACCGCTCCCGGGGGGATTCTACTGGTGCGTCGAGAAGACCCCAGCTTGGGCCGGAGATCGGGCCATCCCGGCCGCCGGGGCAGTTTCGCTCCTCCTGGCTTCGGGGCGGAGAGGGCGGGATTCGAACCCGCGGTGGCTGTTGACCACACCGCTTTTCGAGAGCGGCACCTTAAACCACTCGGACACCTCTCCTAGCCGTCGTGAATTGTAGGTCCGGCCCGGCAGTGCCCCTGAACCCGGGCGGCTGGGAAGCGTCAGCTCTCCTCGGCGCGGAGATCCTGGAAGAACGCCCTGAGGAGTCCCGCCGCCAGCTGCTCCTCGCAGCCGCCTGCCACCTCTGGATGGTGATTGCCAGACCTGCTCCCGAGAACGTCATAGGCGCTCCGGAAGGCGCCCTTGCGGGGATCGTCGGCTCCGTAGACGACCCGGTCCACCCGAGCCAGGAGGATGGCGCCCGCGCACATCGGGCACGGCTCCAAGGTCGAGTAGAGGGTGACCCCGACCAAGCGCCAAGAGCCGACCCTGCGCGCCGCCGAGCGCAGCGCCAGGAGCTCGGCGTGGGCCGAGGCGTCTTGGGCTTGCTCAACTCGATTAGAGGCAGCTCCGATCACCTCGCCAGCTCGGACGGCGACAGCTCCAACCGGCACCTCGCCGCGGCCGGCTGCCGTTCGCGCCAGGCGTAGGGCGCGGAGCATGAACCTCCGGTCCAGGTCCCGGGTCGTGAGAGGTGGTGCTGCCATGGATCCTCCTGGAGGGGAAGAAGTCAGGCCGCACCTATAATTTGCCCCTCGTGGTGGCTATAGCTCAGTTGGTTAGAGT
>DATDII010000078.1:0-4075 GCA_036521135.1 Candidatus Dormiibacterota bacterium
GAACGGGTCGGTTCCTCCCGGGCGTGCGACGTACCGGCGCCCAGCCAAACCCGGGGTCTGATCACCCAGGGGCCGTCTATCCGAGCTCGGTCGCCAGCGCTGGCTCCGGGGGTGCCGTGACCTCACCGGTGACCTCCACCCGCCCCTCGTTGACCGGCCCAGCGTGGGCTCGCCCGAAGACGGCGAAGATCGTTCCGGCGACCACGAAGCTGACCAGGTAGGACACGTCGCCGAGCTGGGGATAGGCGGAGGGGATGGGGCCGACGAACCAGCTCTGGTTCATGAACGGGACCGACACCCCAAGGCCGATCAGCCAGGCGATCGTCCCCACCCGAACGGTCGAGCCCTGGTCGTAGAGGGCACGCAGCTCGTAGGCACCCCGGTGCTTGAAGAACCAGTCGACGAGGACGACTGCGACCCAGGGACCGATCCAGTAGGCGAGCAGGAGCAGGAAGTTGCTGTACTGGCTCGCCGCCTGGTTGGGGTTGCTGCCGCCGGTAGCCAGCAGCCCGCCGAGAGCTCCGACCACCACCGCCGCCTGCCAGCGCCGGAAGCGGAACCGCACCGCGCTCGCGACCACCAAGCCGACCAGGATGGCCGCCCCCACCACCTCCGGGGTGGCGATCGGCGACTCCTTGTCGGTGGCAAGGGTGGAGTTGGCGACCACCAGCACCGCCGCGGTGACCCCTCCGAAGATCACGCCCGCGATCCCGGCCCGGACCAGGGGCGAGCGCTCCACCTTGAGCACCAGAGCTGACATCGAGCCGCTGTAGATGTTGAGCGCGTTGGCACAGGCGGTCCCGGCGGCGATGGCGAGCAGGGCCAGCTGGGCGAGCGGGCCCGGCATGAGGAAGGCGATCGCGTTGGCCGGGTTGGCGGCGGTCGCCGCCGGCATGGCGATCGAGACCGTGAGCGCCCCCATCCACTCCAGGATCAGGCAGGGGATGAACATGCCCAGCGCCGTCCACCAGATGATGCTCGAGGGCCTGGTCGCCTTGGGCAGGTAGCGGGAGTAGTCGGAGGCGAAGGGCATCCAGCCCATCGCGTAGGAGAGCGCCAGCCCGATGGTGATGATGAAGCCCCCGGTCGGACCGCCGAAGGGGACTGGGGCGTGGGGGTTGAAGCCGAGCCCGTAGTTCCCGGCCTTGAAGGTGAAGATGGCCAGGATCACGAAGACCACGACCAGGGCGACGCTCATCCAGCGCTCGAAGGCGTGGATCATGTTGTGGCCGTAGACCGCCAGGGCGACCTGGCCCACCACCATGATCGTGAGGGCGATGAAGTAGTTGAGGTGGGCCAGCTCGGCCAGGGCGAAGGTGCCGTAGACGGTGTTGACTGCGAACCAGCCGATCCCGGCCAGGTAGTTGAGGCCGGCCGGGCCGAAGTTGCCGAGCAGCCCGAAGGGCGCCCGGGACTGGATCATCTGGGGCACGCCAAGGCGCGGACCGAAGGTGCTGAGGAGGCCGAGGAGCAGGGCTCCGAGGACGTTGCCGATGGCCAGGGCCACGAAGGCGCCCAGCATGCTGACACCAAAGGTCCCGACTGCCAGATTCCCGATCACCCAGGTGGCCAGGACCAGGTTGGCGGCCATCCAGAGGGTGAACATCTGGAAGGGCTTGCCATGCCTCTGGATCTGGGTGATGTGCTCCAGGCCGTGGGGCTCGATCTCAAGGACCTCGTCCTTGTAAAGGTGTCCCGAGCGGGCGACGCTGTCAGTCATGTGTCCCTCCTCACACGCATGCCGATCCCAAAACGGATACCCACCTCCGCCGGCCGCTGGGCGGACAGCCTCGGTGACGAGATTCTCCGCTCCATGTAGTGGGTTGTCAAGGCTTTGGGCACAATATCTTGCCCCCGATCGAAACTCCGGGCCGTCCCTGATAAGAGCCGGGGATCCCCCTGCCGGACACCTCTCCAAGTTGTTTCCAACTCGCGATTGACGGAACTCGCTGGGCGGAATACATTTTGCTGGCCGCCAGGGTCTGGCGGTGGGCGGTGGGCGGCCGCGTCTGGAGTGGGTTTTCTTCTGGGGAGGAGAAAAATGCGGCGAAGGCGGGTTTCCTTTGCGACCCTTTGCGCGACCGTTGTGGCCGGGCTCACCGCCGCCACCGTAGGTGGGGTGGGCGCTGCCGCCGCCGGAAGTCCGATGGCCCAGATAGCCGGGACCTATCTGCCCGCCAACTCGACTGTGACCGGCCAGTACTCGAGCTCGTCGATGGCGGTCGAGGTGGTTCTCCAGCCCGGGAACGCGGCCGGGCTCGCCAGCCTGCTGGCCAACCAGTACACCCCGGGCAGCTCCCAGTACGGCAGGTGGCTGGCCAGGGGGCAGTTCACCGCCGAGTTTGCACCGAGCCCGGCGGCGACCCAGGCGGTGGTCAACTACCTGACCAGCCAGGGGCTGAAGGTGGCGGCCACCTCGTCGCCGTTCCTGATCCGCGCCGTCGGCAGCAGCGCTCAGATTGAGTCTGCCTTCGCGACCCCGATCGACACCTACCGGAGTGCCGGCGGCACCAGCTTCATCGCCAACGCGGCCCCGGCCTCGATGCCGACCAGCGTGGTCCCCGACGTCCTCGGTGTGGTCGGGCTCAGCAACACAGTCCGGCTCCAGGACTCGGTCCAGGTGGCCCAGCACCACCGGGGCTCTCCGCACCCGAGCTGCGAGACGCCGTACCCGGCCAACCTGAGCGAGTTGGAGGCGATCTTCGCCGGAGGAGCCTACGGCTACGGCGGAGGTCCGGCTTGCACCGGCTTGACGCCGTCCCAGACCAACAGCATCTATTCCGCCCCCCAGGCGGGGCCGCGAACCCAGGGCGCGGGAGCAACCTCCGCGGTCTTCGAGCTCTCCGCCTACAACCAGAGTGACATCACGACCTGGGCGCACACGTTCTACGGTTCCCACTACATGCCGAGGATCACCAACATCAACGTCGACGGCGGTCCACTGGGAACCTACTGCCCGCCGAGCGACCAGTGTGTCTATGGCTATGGCGGCGACATCGAGGTGGAGGCGGATGTCGAGCAGGAGCTGGCCATCGCGCCCGACATCAATGACCTGGAGGTGTACAACGCCCCCAACGACTACTACGGTTTCACCGAGCTCGACGAGTACTACCAGATCGCTGAGGACGACAGCGCCGACTCGATCAGCTCGAGCTGGGCGGAGTGCGAGCCGGACGTGGGTCAGTCCTACGCCGAAGCCGAGAACCTGATCTTTGAGCAGATGGCAGCGCAGGGGCAGAGCATGTTCGCCTCGTCCGGTGACACCGGTGCCTACGACTGCCTGCGCGACGGGACCGAGGGTCTCTATGCAAGTCACCCGCAGCAGGTCTCGGACCCCGCGACCCAGCCCTGGGTGACCAGCGTCGGCGGAACCTCGCTGGAATCGGACAACCCGGGCAGCAATCCCCGTCCCGCTTACCCCAACGGGGTGGAGACGATCTGGAACGAACTCAACCTCTGCAACGGTTCTGCAGCCGGCCTCTCCGCCTGCACTACCTACGGAGCCGGGGGTGGCGGCGACAGCATCTTCTGGGGCAAGCCCGCCTACCAGCGGGGCCTCGGTGTGATCAACAGCCACACAACCTTCGGGCCCAGCAACTGCTCGCTGGCGGCTGCGGGGCAAGCCTGTCGCGAAGTTCCCGACGTGTCGGCCAACGCCGACGAGCTGACCGGCTACGCCGAGTACTGCACCGGTTCCTCGGTGCAGAGGACTGCGGGGTACGGCAGCGCCTGCATCGGCATCACTGATGCCGCCGCACCGGGATGGTTCCAGATCGGTGGCACGAGCCTCTCATCGCCACTGTGGGGCGCACTCTTCGCCGATCGGGACGGCTTCCAGGGCTATCGATCCGGCAATGCCAACTACCTGCTCTATGCCCTCTACAACGACAACTTCTACAACTACGGGCGGAGCAGCGGCGACTTCCACGACATCACTGGTGTGCGCCAGTTGGAGAACCAGAACGGCTACTACCCGGTCACTCCCGGGTATGACCAGGCGACCGGGCTGGGCACCCCCAACATGACCGCGTTGATCACCGGAGATCGCGGCTACTTCTAGGCTTTCGGCGGTGGG
>DATDII010000079.1:0-3529 GCA_036521135.1 Candidatus Dormiibacterota bacterium
GTTTTGACGGCAACTTTTGACAATCTATTGACGTAATTCGGGTTGGCGTTGACCCCCTGTTGACGGGGCCCGGAATAGCCTCGAAGGCATGCTCGACCTATTCGCGTTGGTGCTCATCGTCGCCGTCTTCGGCCTGGCTTATCTGTTCATCGCCGCCCTGGCTCGGATGTCGTGAGCATCGCCGACGTGGTCCTCCTGATCGTGGCCACAGCTGGCTTTGTCTACCTGGTCGTGGCGCTGGTCCGGCCGGAGTGGTTCTGATGACCTTCTGGTTGACCGTGCTGGCGCTGCTGGTGGGCCTGGCGCTGGTGTGGCGCTTCCTCGGCTCCTACCTGGCGGCGATCTACTCCGGAAGGGTCAGCTGGCTCTCCTGGCTCGAGCGACCGCTCTATCGCGTGTTGGCGATCGACCCTGCGGCTGAGCAGTCGTGGCGGCGCTATGCCGCCGCCACGATCGTGTTCTCGGCGCTCAGCGTCCTGTTGGTCTACGCCGTCCAGCGGCTGCAGGGCTCGCTGCCTCTCAATCCGCAGCACCTTGGCGGGGTGCCTCCCTGGCTCGCGCTCAACACCGCAGTCTCCTTCGTCACCAACACCAACTGGCAGAACTACGCCGGGGAGTCGACGATGTCCTACCTGACTCAGATGTCTGCCCTGACCGTGCAGCAGTTCGTCAGCGCCGCCGTCGGGATCCAGGTGGCGATGGCATTGGTGCGTGGCTTCGCCCGCCGTGACTCAGCCACCATCGGCAACTTCTGGGTCGACCTGATTCGCGGGATCCTCTATCTGCTCTTGCCGATCTCGCTGGTGGGTACGGTGGTCTTCGTCTCCCAGGGTGCGGTCCAGACCCTGGTCGGTCCGGCCCACATCCATGACCTGCTCAACGGATTCAGCCAGACCATCGCGCTCGGCCCGGTGGCGTCGATGACCGTGATCAAGCAGCTGGGCACCAACGGTGGCGGCTTCTTCAACGCCAACGCGGCGCACCCGTTCGAGAACCCGACCGGGCTGACCAACTTCATCGAGATCCTGCTCCTGCTGGCGATCCCGGTCGCGCTCACCTACACCTTCGGGAAGATGGTCGGCAGCATCCGCCAGGGGCTGGCCGTGCTGGCGGCGATGGCCGTACTCTTCGGGGCCGTCCTCGGGGTCAGCCTCTGGGCTGAGACCGGGCCCAATCCCGCCATCACCGCGGCCGGCGTGAGCCAGCAGGCGGGTGGCAACATGGAGGGCAAGGAGGTCCGCTTCGGACCGGCCACCTCCGACCTCTTCGACATCGCCTCGACCTCCACGTCGACCGGCTCGCTCGACTCGGCCCTCGACTCGTACACAGCGCTCGGGGGTGCCGGGGCGCTGGCCGGAATGATGCTTGGCGAGGTCTCCCCGGGGGGCGTCGGCAGTGGGCTCTACACCATGCTGCTCTTTGCCATCGTGGCCGTCTTCATCGGGGGCCTGATGGTTGGCCGCACGCCCGAGTATCTCGGCAAGAAGATCCAGGCGCGCGAGATCAAGCTGGCCTCGATCGGCGTCCTGATGATGCCGATCACGGTCCTCGCCCTGACCGCGCTGGCGGTGGCGGTCAGCGCCGGCCAGAGCTCGGTCTTGAACCATGGGCCCCACGGGTTCTCCGAGATCCTCTATGCCTACACCTCGCAGGCCAACAACAACGGGTCGGCCTTTGCCGGACTCGCCGGGAACACGCCCTTCTACAACCTGACCGGAGCTCTGGCGATGATCCTTGGCCGCTTCGGGGTGATGATCCCGGTGCTGGCAGTGGCCGGCGCCCTGGCCGCGAAGGGGCGGGTGCCCGACACGGTCGGGACCATGCGCACCGACCAGCCGGTCTTCATCGGGCTCCTTCTTGGCACCGTGGTCCTGGTCGGCGGGCTCACCTTTCTCCCGGCGATGGCCCTCGGGCCGGTCGCCGAGGCGCTGGTTCGCCATGGGCGGCTCTTCGGGTGAGCGAGGGCAACGCGGTGGTCGCCCCGCACCCGGCCCTCGGCCTGCCCGCCTCAGCGCCCGGGTCTGCCGAACGGGCGGGGAGCGGGCCGCCCCGAGGAGGCGGAGGCCGGGGGCGTCCGCTGCCCTGGATGACGGGCGCGATCCTGGTCCGGGCGCTCCTTGACGCCGCGCTCAAACTGGATCCCCGGACCCAGATCCGCAACCCGGTCATGTTCGTCGTCTGCGTCGGCACCGTGGTGACGCTGGTGGAGTCGGTCGCGCATCGCTCCGTCTTCGACTGGGCGATCACCGCGACCCTGTTCCTCACAGTCCTCTTCGCCAACTTTGCCGAGGCCGTCGCCGAGGGTCGCGGCCGGGCCCAGGCCGACAGCCTGCGACGGACCCGAACGGACACCCCAGCCCGCCGGCTCGGTGCGGACGGCGTCGAGGAGGCGGTGGCGGCCGCCCTGATCGCCAAGGGGGACCTGGTCATCTGCGAGGCCAACGACATCATCCCCTCCGATGGGGAGGTGGTCGAGGGGGTTGCCTCGATCGACGAGTCCGCCATCACCGGCGAGTCGGCTCCGGTGATCCGCGAGAGCGGGGGAGACCGGTCGGCGGTGACCGGGGGGACACGGGTGCTCTCCGACAGGATCGTGGTCCGGGTCACGGCTGAGCGGGGCCACACCTTCCTCGACCGGATGATCGGGCTGGTGGAGGGTGCCAGCCGCCAGAAGACCCCCAACGAGCTTGCCCTGACCATCCTGCTGGCCGCCCTGACGATCATCTTCGTGCCTGTCTGCGTGGCCCTGGCCCCGTTCGCGGGATATGCCCACGGCCAGGTCTCGGTGGTGGTTCTGGTGGCCCTCCTCGTCTGCCTGATCCCGACCACCATCGGTGCTCTCCTCTCGGCGATCGGGATCGCCGGGATGGATCGCCTGGTGCAGCGAAACGTGCTCGCGATGAGCGGCCGCGCGGTCGAGGCGGCGGGCGACGTGAGCACCCTCCTGCTCGACAAGACCGGCACCATCACCCTCGGCAACCGGATGGCCGAGGCCTTCATCCCCCTCCCCGGGGTCGACGAGCGTGAACTGGCCGATGCCGCCCAGCTGGCGTCGCTGGCGGACGACACGCCCGAGGGCCGCTCGATCGTCGTCCTGGCCAAGCACAGGTTCGCGATCCGGGGCCGGCAGCTGGCAGGTCAGCACCGGATCGTCCCCTTCCAGGCCCAGACCAGGATGTCGGGTCTGGACATCGGAGATCGCCAGATCCGCAAGGGCGCCGGGGACGCGGTCCGGAGCTGGGTAACAGCCCGGGGGGGCCCAGTCCCGGAGACGCTGAGCCCGATCGTCGAGCGCCTGGCCCGGGCCGGTTCGACCCCGCTGGTGGTCGCCGACGGCCCGCGTCTGCTCGGGGTGGTCGAGCTCAAGGACGTAGTCAAGTCCGGGATCAAGGCCCGCTTCGCTGAGCTCCGGCGGATGGGGATCCGCACGGTGATGGTGACCGGGGACAACCCGCTCACCGCCGCCACCATCGCCGCCGAGGCGGGCGTGGATGACTTCCTGGCCGAGGCGACCCCGGAAGCCAAGATG
>DATDII010000080.1:0-18183 GCA_036521135.1 Candidatus Dormiibacterota bacterium
GAGCATCGTCGGGGGCCAGCTCGGGGCCGGCCTGGGAAGGCGCCTGCCACCGTCGGTCTTGCGAACGATCATCATCGTGGGCGGCCTGGCCGCGGTGGCCAAGCTCTTGCTCTAGGCGAGGGCTGGGACCGCTCGGCCCCAGCGCGACCATCGCCAACGGCACCCCCGGCCCCGGGTACCGTCCGAGGCCTAGGCGGTCGGGCTCGGGCTCGGGGTGGGGCTGGTGCTCGGCGTCGGGGTTGGGCTCATGCTGGGCGACGCGCTGGCGGACGCGCTCGCTGAGGGCGACGGGCTGATCGAGGGAGAGGCTCCCGCGCTCGCTGAGGGCGAGGGGCTGGGACTGTCCGCCGCCCGGTTGGGGGCTCCGATCACCGGGGAGCTCGATCCGCCGCCGAAGGGGGCCGGGGCGCTCGGGCTGGTGGCGGCAAAGGCCACGATCAGGCCGGCCGCGGCGGCACCGGCGATCCCGAGCGGCAGCAGGGCGGCGCTCGAGCGGGTATCGATCGCCAGCCCGCCCGCGTTCTGCGGCGAGCGCAGGTAGATCCGCCGGAGCGGCGTGATCTGGATCCCCTCGGTGGCCAGGCTGGCCCAGGGGGCGCTCAGGTAGACGGCGGCCTGGAAGAGCAGCAGGACCGCCAGCAGGGACGCGGTCAGGCTGAGCGCCCGCAGCTCCATGGCGGCGGCCGCCAGCACCGCCGCCGCCGCCAGCGCGGTCTCGGGCCGGGCCGAGCGCAGCGCCTGGCGCCAGCCGCTGAGGCCGCCGCGGCGCTTGGGGGTGCGCAGGAAGGTCGCCTTGAGCGCCAGCAGGCCCCGGATGTCGGCGAGCGCCACCGTCCAGCTGAGGGCGAACCAGACCCGCAGGGCGCGGACGGCGTCGGGCCAGGTGAGCTGTCCGCTCCGGCGCATCGCCCAGACGGCGCGAAGCAGGCCGAAGATCAAGAAGAGCAGGGGGATGACCAGGACGGCGCCGGTGATCTGGCGCACCGGCAGGCGCTCATGGGCGGCGGTGGCGATCGCGGTCGCCAGCAGCAGCAGGGTGAAGCCGAGGAGGAGCAGGTCACCGAACCACTGGACCGCGCCGATCAGGTAGTGCCAGCGCTGGGCCCGAGTCAGCCGGAGCTGGTGGGGGAAGAACGGCACCAGCTCCCGCCAGTGCTGGCGGAGGATCTGGAGCCCGCCCAGGGCCCAGCGGAAGCGCTGCTTCTTGAGCCCGTCGAAGGTGAGCGGCATCAGGCCCTCACCCCAGGGCACCTGGTGGTAGATCCCCCGGTAGCCACGGCCGAGGATCCGCAGGCTGGCCTCGGCGTCCTCGGTGATGCACTCCTCGTTCCAGCCGCCGATCTCGTCCAGCACCGAGCGCCGGATCAAGCCCATCGTGCCGCAGAAGATGATCGCGTCCCGGTGGGCCCGAGCCGGCATGGTGATGTCGAAGAAGTAGCGGTAGCTGTGGAAGAGGCCACGAAGGTACGAGTCGTCCTCCCAGTCCCGGTAGTGCTGGGGGGTCTGGACGAAGCCCACGTCGGGGTCCTGGAAGTAGGGGATGACCTCGCGGAGGAATCCGGGCCGGGCGAGGTAGTCGGCGTCGACGATTCCCACGATCTCCACCTCCGGGGGAAGGCGCCGGGTGGCCTCGTTGAGCGCCCCCGCCTTGAAGCCGGGCCAGGGGGAGAGGTGGATGAACTGGAACCTGGGCCCGAGACGCTGGCAGAGCTGCGCGATCGGCTCCCAGACAGCGGGGTCGGCGGTGTTGTTGTCGACCACCTGGAAGAGCAGGTTGGGATAGTCGAGCTGATCGAGGGCGGATAGGGTCTCCCCGACAAGTTCGACCGGCTCGTTGTACATCGGCACCTGGAGCACGACCAGGGGCCAGGGACGGTCCTCGGGCCACCTCGGGGCGTCGACCGGGGGTTCGAGCGGGCGACCGAGCACGTCTAGGATCTCGAAGAGGTAGGAGAGCGCCAGGGCCATGGCCGCGATCTCGGCCAGCACCAGGAGCAGCGAGCCCAGCAGCAGGCCCGGCGCCAGCTTGGGGACGATCGCCTGGGCGACCGTCTGCTGGACCGAGTAGGCGATGTAGCAGAGGGCGGCCAGGCAGGCGAGCAGGAAGAGCTGCCGGGGCGGCCAGCACCAGCCCCGGAACCATCCTGAGGAGAGGAGGACCAGGACCAGGACGCCGAGCCCGGCGACGATCGCGAGTGGCCGATCCCCGGTGATCAGCACGGTCAGCCAGCCGCAGGTCGCGAGCGCCGCCATCCCCGCGGCCAGTCCGGGGACGGGGCGTGCCCGGGCCAATTGGGGGAAGAGGTTGAGCGTGGTCGACAGGGCCGAGCCGCAGGCCAGGTAGACCAGTGTCCAGAGCAGCATCAGGGGGTCATCCTCCGCTCAGCCGGCGCCAGGCCCAAGGCCCCAGAGCACCGGGGTTAGACGTGCGGATCGGGACGCTCGGTGGGCGCCGCCAGCAAGCGCAGGACCCGGATCAGAAACCACGCCGCCAGGGTGTAGACCACGATCCCGAGCAGGGCGGCCCAGAAGGTGGTGTGGTCGACCCGGGGCACGCCCTGGCCCTGGAAGACCCCGATGAAGGGGGTCGCTAGCCAATCGCCCACCCGGTTCACCACGGCGACGAATCCGGAGTCGTGAGCCCCGACTGCCCGCAGCAGGAAGTCAACGGCGAGGAAGGCGTCGACCACGCCCAGCAGGAGCCAGACGAACTCGCCCAGCCTGAGCCGGGCCGCCGGTCGAGAGGCGCCGGCCGCCACCTGGGCTGGGGATGGACCGGCCACCACCGGGATGGCACCCCCGGCTAGCCCGGCCGGGGCAGGCGCGCCTGGCGGGATGGGTCGGGGATCAGGATCATCGGCGAGACCGGGCTGCCAGTCGAGCGGAGCCAGACCCGTGGGAGATCCTGGCGAGCCAGCGGGGTCTTCGTCGGTCGCCCCGTCCGGCTCAAACTGCTTCCAACCGAGTTCGCGGCTCATTGGCGGACCTCCGCAGCGGTGGCCGGCGCCGATCGGTGCCAGCAATTCCCCGCCCTGAGACAGATCCAGCCCAGGACGCAGGACCCCGCCTAGGTACAACGCACCCCGACCGAGCGAGTTTCTCCCCAAGATCCCACCCTGTGGTGACGAGCCTTCCTGAGGCGCCAACCGACGCGCTGACCCTGCCTGGCTCGAGCCCGGGCCCTGGGTGGTGCCTCCGGGCTCAGATGCGCTCGCCGATGCTCTGACCCTGGACGAAGAAGAACAGGTAGTCGGGGCCGCCCGCCTTGGTGTCGGTGCCGCTCATGTTGAAACCGCCAAAGGGATGGACCCCCATGTAGGCGCCGGTGCTGCGTCGGTTGATGTAGAGGTTGCCGACGTGGAACTGGTCCTTGGCGCGAGCGATCCGCCTCGGGTCGCGACTGAAGTAGGAGCCGGTCAGGCCGTACTGGGTCCCGTTGGCGACCTCCAACCCCTGCTCGGCGTCCTTGGCCCGGATCACGGCCAGCACCGGCCCGAAGATCTCCTCCTGGGCGATCCGGGCGTCGGGGGCGACCGAGGCGAACACGGTCGGCTCGATCAGGTGGCCGTCGCCAGGGGCGTGGCCACCGCCGAGCAGGAGCTCGCCCTCATGGCGGCCGATCTGGAGGTAGTCGAGGATCTTCTCCTCTGAGGCTCCGTCGATCACCGGCCCCACGGTGACCTCGGGGTCGATCGGGTCCCCCACCCGGAGCCGGCGGGCCCCCTCGACCACCCGCTCCAGGAGCTGGTCGTAGACAGGCTCGACCAGCACCGCGCGGGAGCCGGCCGAGCACTTCTGGCCCTGAAAGCCGAAGGCGCCGGCGAGGATCGCCTCGGCGGCCAGGTCGAGATCGGCGGTCTCGTCAACCACGACCGCGTTCTTGCCACCCATCTCGAGCTGGATCCGCTTGAGCCAGAGCTGGCCCGGGTGGACCAGGGAGGCGCGCTCGTAGATGCGGACGCCAACCTCCCGCGAGCCGGTGAAGGCGACGAAGCGGATCCTGGGGTGGTCGACCAGAGCCTCACCGACGAGCTCGCCCCGGCCGGTGAGAAGGTTGATCACCCCAGGCGGGAGGGCCAGCTCCGAGAGGAGGTCGACCAGCCAGGCGGCGGTCGTGCTCGAGGTCTCGGCGGGCTTGAGGATGACGCAGTTCCCGGTGACGACGGCGGCGGACATCATCCCGGTCGCCAGCGCCAGGGGGAAGTTCCATGGTGAGATCACAGCGCCCACCCCCAGCGGCAGGTAGCGGAACTGGGTCAGCTCACCAGGCCAGGGCGTCAACTGGTCCCGGCCATCAAGCTCCAGGGCATGGCGGGCGTACCACTCGAGCAGGTCGACGACCTCGGACACCTCCCCGTCGGCCTCGTCCCAGGCCTTGCCCACCTCAAAGACCATGAGGGCGGCGAGCTCGGCCCGCCGACGGCGAACCAGCTGGGCGGCCCGGAGCAGGATCTGGGCACGCTCTCCGACCGGGGTTCGGGACCACTCGGGAAAGGCCTGCCAGCCGGCGGCGACCGCCCGCTCCACGTCCTCTAGGCGCCCGGCCGCGTGCCGCCCGATGATCTGCTCCGGGTGGGCTGGGTTGTAGGAGTCGATCCACTCCCCGGTCTCGATCCGGTCCTTGCCCAGCACCAGCGGGTACTCCCGGCCCAGCTGCCCTTGGACCCTTTCCAGGGTGGCGGCGAAGTCCCGCCGGTGAGCGGGCACGGAGAAGTCCAGGGTCGGCTCGTTGCGGAAGGGCGCCAGGGCCATCGGAAGTCCTCCTTGGAAGCTGCGGTTTGGCGCCGGCGCCGGCCCGGCTAGCGCCGCAGCACGTTGCGGGCGAGGAAGAGGAGGTTGGCGGGTCGCTCCGCCAATCTCCGCATGAAAAAGGGGTACCAGTGGGTGCCGTAACTGGTCGCGACCAGGACGGTGAACCCTTGGGCGAGCAGGTCCCGCTGGAGCTGGGTCCGGATGCCGTAGAGCATCTGGAACTCGAAGCGATCCCGGGGGATCTGGTGCTTCTCGGTGAAGGCGATCGCCTCGCGGATCATCTGCTCGTCGTGGGTTGCGATCGCGGTGTAGCCGTCCCCGGGCAGGGCCAGCTCCATCATCCGGACGTAGTTGGCGTCCACCTCGGTCTTCTTGACGAAGGCGACCTCGCGGCTCTCCAGGTAGGCACCCTTGACCAGGCGCAGGTTGGGGGTCAGCGGGAGCAGGGCCTCGAGGTCGGCCACCGAGCGGCGCAGGCACGACTGCAGCACCGCCCCGACGTTGTCGAAGCCCCGGCTGCGGAGGTTGCGGTAGACGTTCAGGGTCGGGGTCACGTGGGCGGAGTCCTCCATGTCGATCCGCATGGTCATGCCCAGCTCACGACAGAGGGTGAGGAGCCGGACCATGTTGGACTCGGCCAGCTGCTCGCTCTGGTCGAGCCCGGTCAGGGTCAGCTTGATGGCCACGTTGCAGTTGAGCTTCTCGCTCACCAGCCTCCGGATCAGACCCTCGTAATCCCCGACGGCGCGCTCGGCGTCGGCCTCGCTGGCGACCGCCTCCCCGAGCAGGGTGGCGTTGCACTTGAACCCCTGCCGGTCCAGGCCCCGAACCACCTCGATGCACTGGTCCAGGGTCTCGCCGGCGACGAACCGGGACGCGCCCAGGCGCATCGCGTAGCGGTTCATGAAAGCCTCGGTCGCCCGGTTCTGAGCACCGGCCAGGATCGCGGTCCGGGCCACCGAGTTCAGCGAGGGCAACGCTTCAGCGAGCCTTGCCCGGGACCAGGTGCACCGACTGGCAACCCCAGGTCGAGGACGCGCCGGGTGGTGCTGAGCTCACAGTCCCCCATTGTGCCCTCTGGCCCAGCCTCGGTGCGCCGGCCCTCAGAAGTGGCCGAGGAGCCAGGAGTGGATCTCGGGGACCGCCTCCACCAGCAGGCTGAGGTGCCCGCCCTCGGGACGGTAGTTCCACTCTGCCCTAGGTAGCTGCCGGGCGAGCCACTCGCCGTGGGCCAGGGGAACCATCAGGTCGTGCCGCCCTTGCCAGAGCTGGAGCGGCACCCGGATGTCGGAGAGGGCGAAGCCCCAGGGAGCGACGAAGGCCAGGTCATCGTCGATCCACCCGTCCGCGCCTTGTGCCAGGCCCTCGGCGAACACGGCGATCATCCACTCCCCGAGGGTCGCCCGGGTCACCTCCAGATCCGGCGCTGAGAGCAATGAGGCCATGCCCTCGATGACCGCGTCGACTGTGTCCCGCTTCTCCGCCGCGGCCGCCTCGTGGAGCGGCCTGGTCGCCGCCTCACCGGCGAGGACAGCGTCGAACTCCTTGACGTTGGCCTCACCCATCCCCGCCAGGAAGTCGAGGCCGTCAGCGCCGTACGGGGCGGGCGAGGCGATCGCCGCCGCCGCCACGACCAGATCTGGCAGGAGCGCGGCTGTGGCCAGAACGTGGGGTCCACCGCCGGAGTAGCCCCAGGTGGCCAGGCGGTCCACCCCGAGGTGGTCCGCGATCGCGCGCATGTCCTCGGCGACTTGGCTGACCGGCCGCCCCTGGACCCGGGTCGACTCCCCATAGCCGGGTCGGGAGTAGCCGACCAGCCGGATGCCACGGTGCTCGGCGTCGGCAATCCAGGGGGCGGCCAGAGTGCGCGCGCCCGGGGTGCCATGGTGGACAAGAACCAGCGGGTCTCCGACCTGGCCCGACTCGACCACGTCGAGTTGGCGGCCATCAGCAGTCTCGACCTGATAGTCGCGCAGCATTCCCACCCTCCAGCGCTATACCCCTCGCCGGGCTACTGTACAAGCTCAGAAGCCTGCCTGGCCTCCCCTCCGAAAGCGCAGGGCAACGGGGTGTCCGTGACCAGCGTGGCAGGTTTTCACCGTGCTCGGCCCGCTCGGAGCCGCTCGCGCACCGGGGATCGCTGTCGCGCCGACTCGCCCCGCAGCGTTAGGACCAGCCCTCACCGTCGGCGGTCCGGCTCTCGTCTGGAGCAGGACCGTCAATGCGCCAGCCTCAGACCGGAAGCTTGAATCCTGACGCGAAGTCAAGGGCTACCCCATACATGAGGTACATCAGCCACAGTCCAGTGCCGAGGTGGAAGAAGCCCAGGGCGCGCTCGCCGATGTTGCCGCCCAGCTTGAGGGAGGCCGCAATGTCGCTGATATAGATGAGCGACAGCCCGATGAAGAGGCCGCCCACCCCGGCGTCCCCGCCATGGAAGAAGACGATCGCTCCCAGGACAGAGATGAGCGTGAAGGCCATCGCCATGAATCCGTTGGGTCGCGGGTCCGCTCCCTTGGCACGGTTGTAACCGATGGCGAACCAGTGCACGCCGTAGGCGGTGAACGCTAGCGCCGCCATGTACAGAATTGGGTCGGTGAAAGAGTGGAACCAGGTGAGTCCGACCCAGAGATAGGTTCCGGCCAGCAGTTGCATAAAGCCGGGCATCCAGATCCCCCAGATTCCCGTCCCCACGTCCACGGCATGGTCCCGTATTGGGAATCCGAATAGCTCCTGTGGTCCGTAGATGAGGTAGCCCGTCCCCAGCCCGAAAAAGCCCAAGGCTAGTGGCGGGAATGTCGACGTCGGCAGACTGACGACACCCGAAATCGAGGCCAAGTCCATCACGCATCCTCCAAGTTCCGCGTTGGCGCGGCTCCCGTCGAGAGGAGGCGAGAGCCCTAGTTCAGTCTGGAAATGGGCTACCGATAGTCAAAGTATATTGAGAACGGAAGGTGCGAAGTGGGCGGAGTTGGCGAGCGCCTGCGCGAGCTCCTTCGAAGCAGCCGCAAAGCGAGGCAGCGCGGCCCCGGGCGCCCGGCCAGGTCAGCGCCCCTGGTCAACCTGGTACTGCGCCCGCTTGCTCCCGCTGGCTCAGGCGCTCCCGCTGGGGCACGACCGTGTACTTGGGATCCTCGGCCGAGGCCACGCCCGCCTCGAAGATCCCGAAGCGGGTGCAGGCGGAGCCGGCCAAGAGGGCGGCTCCCCCAAGTCCCGCCCAGAGCCGACGCCTGCGACCGGGGAGGGCGGTCGACAGGGCCCCCGCGACGGTGAGCACCTCAGCCGCCTTCAACAGGCGACCTCCCGACCCCTGCCGCATCGGCTCGGCCGCCGACCCCAGGCGGTGCTCCATCAGGCGCAGTGAGCTCAGCTCCAGTACCGCGCCCCAGGCGGCCAGCCGACGGGCGGGAGCGGACTCCCGATCCGAGCTTGTCAGCAGGCCCAGCCCTCCGGCGGCGCTGGCGGCGGAGCCGACGAACACGAACGGCATCTCCCGGTAGCCACCATGCCAGGCGGGAACCGCAGTGTCGGAGATCAGCGCGGCGGTGTAGGCCGCGACCCCCGAGCCGACCGCGGCCGCAGCCAGGGTGGCCGCCCGGCCGGTCCTGGGAAAGGTGCCTGTCACCGAGGTGACCGCGGCCACCCCGGCGGCGGGCCCGTATGCAGCGAGCAACCAGGAGCCGACGCTCATCGGCGAGGTCGGCTTGAAGACGCGGAGCATGTTCAAGAAGCGCGATGGCTTGCCGAGGTCATGGATCAGCCCGACCAGGGCCAGCGAGGCTGCCCCGAGAGCGCCAACCTTGCTGGCACGGGCCAGACCGGGCCGGCCGGTGAGCTCCGCCCCAGCCGCCAGCCCGGAGGAGGCACCGGCCAGGCCGCCGAGGAAGAAGTAGCCGGCGATGTCGAGCGCCGCCCAGGTGGGCTTCTTCAGGATCGGCCGGCCGTAGTAGGAGGTGAACTGGGGCGGCGGCACCACTTCGGCCTCGCCCCGCCTCCGGCCCCGGCGCCGCTGGAATCCGGTCGCGACGGCCATCAGTCGCGGTTCCAGACTGATGCAGCGCCGACCCCGATCAGGAGTGCGGCCGCCGCCGCCCCGACATGGCGCCACATCGAAGGGAGGTCACGGGTGGTCACCACCGGGTCGGGCGGCAGCCCGTAGACCTCGGGCTGGTCCAGGAGCAGGAAGAAGGCGCCGTCGCCGCCGACGCCGTCATCCGGATCCCGGCCGTAGAGGCGGGCCTCGCTCACACCCTGGCCATGCAGCTGACCGAGCCGCTCATCGGCCCTGGTCCGCAGCTCATCCAGGTCGCCGAACTGGATCGAGTCGGTGGGCAGGCCTTGGCGCAGGCGGGCTCCATCCCGACACCGAGGCGGTCGTAGCAGAGGGTGCACTTGAAGACCCGGCCGTCGTCCTTGCGCTGATCGATCACCCCATAGGGGCAAGCGGGGACGCAGTAGCCGCAGCCGTTGCAGACGTCCTCTTGGACCACGACCGTGCCGAACTCGGTGCGGTAGAGGGCCCCGGTGGGGCAGACATCGAGGCAGGCCGCATGGGTGCAGTGCTTGCAGACGTCGGACGACATCAGCCAGCGGAGCTCGCCCTCGGCCGCCTGGACCGGTGCGTCCGCGGACCCCTGGCCGTCGACGACCCGCTGCACCCCCTCCCCCCTGGGGTAGGGCGAGGGCGCGGACGTCACTGACAGCTCGGGGCCGAGCAGGCCGACCTTGCGCCGCTGCTCGATGAAGGCAACATGGCGCCAGGTGTCAGCGCCCAGCTCCTCCGAGTTGTCGTAGGACATCCCGGTCAGGAGCTGGCCGTCCTGGGGAATCCCGTTCCACTCCTTACAGGCGACCTCGCAGGCCTTGCAGCCGATGCAGATCGAGGTGTCGGTGAAGAAGCCCATCCGGGGACCGTGGTCGCGGTGGCCGGCATCGTCGATGACCATTGGCTCAGGGCCGCTCAGGAGCTCAGCCAGGCGCCCGCCCAGGCTCATGGCTCGGTTCCCGTGTCGTCGGTGATCCCGGCCCGGCGGGCGTAGCTCTCGACCAGCTCGCGGAGGGCGGGACCGCGCGGGCGCCGGCCAGCCCGGATGTCCACCGCGAAGGCCTTGTCCTCCTGGATGTGGACGTTGGGGTCGAGCGCCATCGAGGTGAGCTCGTTGGCCGAGTCGCCCCGGCTCAAGCCGTTGCCACCCCAGTGGAAGGGGAGCCCGACCTGGTGCAGGGTCCGACCCTGGACCCGGAGCGGCTTGATCCGCTCGGTCACCATCACGCGTGCCTCGATCGCGCTTCTGGCGGTGACGATGGTGGCCCAGCCCAGGTGCTCGAGCCCGCGCTCCCGGGCCAGCTCCGGTGACACCTCGCAGAAGAACTCGGGCTGGAGCTCGTTCAGATAGGGGGTCCACCGGCTCATCCCACCGGCGGTGAAGTGCTCGGTCAGGCGGTAGGTGGTGGTGACATAGGGGAAGAGCTCCGCCCCCTTGTCGTTGCCGCTCGGCTGGTAGCGATTGTGCCGGCTGGGGTTGACCTGCCGGACCGGGTTGCGCTGCTGCTCATAGAGCCGGTTGTCAAAGGGTGACTCCTCCGGTTCGTAATGGGTCGGCATCGGCCCATCGACCAACCCGGTCGGCACGAAGAGCCAGCCCTTGCCGTCCGCCTGCATGATGAAGGGGTCGTTCCCGGCCAGGGCCTCCGCCCCGCGGGCGCCCTCGGGGGGCACGAAGCCAGGCTCCTTGTTGGGCGGGAAGTCAGGGACGTCATGACCCTTCCAGGCGCCATCTTCGGAGTCCCACCAGACCAGCGACTTGCGGTCGCTCCAGGGGGCACCGGCGGGGTCGGCCGAGGCCCGGTTGTAGAGCACGCGCCGGTTGGCCGGCCAGGACCAGCACCAATCCGGTCCGAGCCAGTTCTGCTCCTGCGCCGGCCGGCGCCGGGCGGCGTGGTTCATCCCCTCGGCGTAGACCCCGCAGTAGATCCAGCAGCCGCAGGCCGTCGATCCGTCGGATTTGAGCTCGGTGTAGGCGCTGAGGGGCTTGCCCTCGGAGTCGAAGCCGTTGACCTCGGCGAGTACCGCCTCGGCGCTGGGCTCCTGCTGCTCGCCCTCGGTCGGGTAGTCCCAGGTGAGCTCGAGCAGGGGCCGGTCGCGCTCATCGCCGGATTCGGCGAGGAGCTCGCGAAGCCGGCGCCCGAGGTGGTACATGAACCAGAGTTCGCTGCGGGCATCGCCCTCGGGCTCGACCGCTTGGTGGTGCCACTGCAGCATCCGGTTGGTGTTGGTGAAGCTCCCGCTCTTCTCGGTGTGGGCGGCCGCCGGGAAGAAGAAGACCTCGGTCCTGATCTCCTCGGAAGTGAGCTCCCCGCTCTCGATCTCGGGGCCGTCCTTCCACCAGGTGGCGCTCTCGATCAGGGAGAAGTCCCGGACGACGAGCCAGTCCAGGTTGGCCATCCCGAGGCGCTGCATCCGGGTGTTGGCCGAGCCCACGGCGGGGTTCTCGCCGATCAGGAAGTAGCCCTTGCAGACACCTTTCAGCTGCTCCTGGACGGTGTCATAGGTCCCATGGCTGCCGGTCAGCCGGGGCAGGTAGTCGAAGCAGAACTCGTTCTCGGGCGTGGCCGCCGCTCCCCAGTAGGCCTTGAGCAGGCTGACCATGTAGGACCGCATCTCCGCCCAGAAGCCCTTCTCCGTCGAATCGAGGGCGATGTAGGCGTCGAGCCCCTCCTCGGAGTGGGCATAGGGCATCGGCAGATACCCGGGGAGAAGGTTGAAGAGCGTTGGGATGTCGCTCGAGCCCTGGATGCTGGCGTGCCCTCGCAACGCCATGATCCCGCCCCCAGGCCGGCCGATGTTGCCAAGGAGGAGCTGGAGCACGCTGGCGGCCCGGATGTACTGGACTCCGACCGTGTGCTGGGTCCAACCCACGGCATAGGCGAAGGCGGTGGTGCGGTTCCGGCCAGAGTTGGCGACCACCGCCTGGCAGAGGTCGCGGAACACCGATTGGGGGATGCCGCAGATCTCCTCCACCATCTCAGGCGTGTAGCGGGCGTAATGACGCTTGAGGATCTGGAAGACGCAGCGGGGGTCCTTGAGGCTGGGGTCGGTGTCGGGCTGGCCCTTGCCGATCGCGGCGCCGCCGGAGCCGTGGGATTCGCCATGGCCCTTGTCGTGGGACTCAGTCGTGTCCATGTGGCGGGCCGCCTTGTCGCGCTCGCCGGAAGCGGACTGGACCTCGGCACCTTGGTACTCCCAGGTGGTGGTGTCGTAGGTGCGCTGCTCCCGGTCCAACCCGGAGAACACGCCATCCAACTCCTCGGTGTCGTGGAACTTGTCGGTGACGATGGCCGCCGCGTTGGTGTAGTTGAGGACGTACTCCGCGAAGTACTTCTCCTCCTCGAGGACGTGGTGGATGATGCCCCCCAGCAGAGCGATGTCCGTCCCGGCCCTAATCGGCACGTAGGTGTCGGCGAGGGCGCTGGTCCGCGAGAAGTGAGGGTCGACGTGGATGACCCGCGCCCCCTTCTTCTTGGCCTCCATCACCCACTGGAAACCGACTGGGTGGGCCTCGGCAAAGTTGGAGCCCTGGATCACGATGCAGTCGGAGTTCTGCAGATCCTGGAGACAGGTGGTGGAGCCGCCCCGTCCGAACGAGGTGCCGAGGGCGGCCACGGTGGAGCTGTGGCAGACCCTTGCCTGGTTCTCGATCTGGATCACCCCGAGCGAGGTGAGCAGCTTCTTGATCAGGTAGTTCTCCTCGTTGTCGAGGGTGGCTCCGCCAAGGCTGGCGATGCCCATGGTGCGGCGGACCCGCTTGCCGTCGACGCTGTCCTCCCAGGTCTCGGCCCTGGTCTTGAGAACCCGCTCGGCAACCATGTCCATCGCCGTCTCGAGGTCGAGGCGCTCCCAGTCCTTGGCGAAGGGGCGGCGATAGAGGACCTGGTGCTCCCGCGATGGGCCAGTCGTCAACTGGAGGGTCGCCGAGCCCTTGGGGCAGAGGCGGCCTCGGCTCACCGGGGAGTCGGGATCACCCTCGATCTGGATCACCTTCCCGTCCTTGACGAAGACGTTCTGGGCACAACCCACCCCGCAGTAGGGGCAGACCGACTTGACCACCTTGTCGGCCCCAGCGACCCGCGGCTGGAGCTCTGCCGACGCCCTGGACTCCGCCGCCGCCCCCCGGCCGAGGCGATCCGGGCCCGAGAGCTGGCGGAACACGGGCCACGCGTCGAGCCGGCGGCGCACGCCCATCAGTCCGCGCCCTTGGCGTCGGCCCCGGCCATTCCCGGGTCCTGACGGGCCCGCTGGCGCAGCCAGCGATGCACCGCGGGGTCTTCGAGTGGATTGGCCGCCGTCTGGGTCGCCAGGTGCTGGGTGCTCCCCGGCACCTGGCCCGGCCCCTCGGCGGTGAGCCGGTCACTGCGGTCGGCCGGGTGCCCGGTGGCAACCAGGTAGGCGAGCCCCGGAGACACGCCGAGTCGAGCCCCGATCTGCTGGTAGTCCAGTCCCTCCGCCAGCAGTCGCAAAACCCGCTCCCGGCTCGGCACTGGCCGCCTCCCGTGCTCGCTGCCCTCGACCGCCAGCGCCCGGGCGCCGACCGGCCCTCACTGATGAGCAACGCGGCAGGGCGGCTCCTGTGTCACTCGGACCGCGGCCGGGGCCGCCTAGTCGCGGAGGACCTGGGCCGTCGGGGGGGAATCCAGGGCAGGTTCCTCGCCCGACTCGAGCCAGTCGCGAAGCTGGGGCCGTTCCAGCCGAGCGCCACCCAGCAGGAAGAGGCTGACCATGGCGGCCGTCGCCGCCAGGGCGAGCCCGAGGGCGAGCCAGACCGACACCGAAACGCCCCCCGCCAGGGCCTGGCCCTGACTCCCCTCGCTCATCGCCAGGTAGAGCAGCACCGGACCGACCAGGAAGGCGGCCTCGGAGCGGAGCAATTCCACCATCGCGAAGACCGTCCCGATCTGGGCCGATGGCAGCGAGAGTCCGGCCAGGAAGAGGCCGGGTGACACCGCCGCGCCAGCGCCGAAGCCAAGCGCCCCGGCTGCGGTCATGATCTCAACGGCATCCGGATGCCGGCCCGCGAGACCGAGCAGGAGGGCGGCCCCGGCCAGGACCAGCATGCCAAGGAGAACCAGGAGGGGCACGTACCTGGTGGGGAAGAGCTGGCGAAAGGCGACCGCGGCGAGCCCAATGCCCACCAGGCCGGGCCAGAAGAGGAACCCGGTGCCGACCGGGGAGAGGTGGGCGACATCGGTCAGGGACAGCTGGATCAGCTCGACGATGGCGACGTAGATGGCGCCTGCCGCCATGGCGCCCAGGATGCCCGCCTCGGGCAAGGTGGTGTGAAGCAGGCGGACCGGCATCAGGGGCTGGGCCCGGTGGAACTCGAGCACGATCAGACCGACTAGAGAGGCCAGGCCGACCACCAAGGGCGCCAGCACGGGTGCGCTCAGGAGCGGTTGGGCGACCAGCTCCGAGACCCCGAAGAAGGGCAGGCAGGTCCCAAGCCCGGCCAGGGCCAGGGCGGCCCAGTCGGTCGGGCGGTCGGCGTTGAGCGGATCGCGGTGATCGACGGCGAGCCACTCCAGGCCCAGCCCCAGGGCCCCGAGCGCGGCCAGGATCCAGAAGTAGGTGCGCCAGGCTGATGGCCCAGCAGCCAGACCTCCAAGGATCGGGCCCAGGGTGACGGCGCCGAACAGCCCGACGTTGATCACGGCCGCGGTGGTGGGCAGCTTGTCAGCCCGGAACCGGGTCACCAATGGGGGCAGAGCCGCGACCAGGAGCAGCCCGGTGGCCGCTCCCTGGGCGACCCGCCCGATGCCGAACCAGACCATGTCGGGAGCCAGGGCGCAGAGCACTGAGCCGATCACGAAGGTGACCTCGTAGGCGAGCAGGAGTCG
This sequence comes from Candidatus Dormiibacterota bacterium, assembly GCA_036521135.1. GTDB lineage: Bacteria > Chloroflexota > Dormibacteria > Aeolococcales > Bog-877 > Bog-877. The sequence goes on from DATDII010000080.1 coordinate 14,644, forward strand.
GCGTGGGGGCAGCTTCTGGTTGAGCGCCACCGCCGCCACCGCACCGGCGGCGTAGCCGGCATTGGAGAGTCCGCTCGCCAGCTCGACCCCGAGCTGGCTGCCGTGGAGCGAGGCGACCAGCGCCGGGGTCATCAGGCCGATCCCCGTCGTGATCACGATGTTGGGGCAGAGGGCCAGCAGGACGACGGCGACCTTGGCGCCATAACTGCCGCTGAGCAGCGGCTGCCTGCGCTCGGCCAATCCCGTAGCTCCTCCTCAGAAAGGCGCGCCGAGCTGGCGCCCACCTCGGATCCGAGACTACGGTCCGTCGGCCCCAGGTCACCTCGGCGATCGGGAGAAGCCGTCAGCGGCTGTCAGAGTCGCTGAACGGCACACCGTCAGTGGCTCTCGCTTGACAAGTTGCGGGCGACAACATATGCTGCCGCGTGGCCGGGCAGGCGCCCTCCGGGATGGTCCCGGCCGGGGTGGGCGGAGAGCACCGAAGGGACTCTCAGGGGCGGTTCGCGAGTCGGCCCGATCCGCCCAGCGCGATTGAGCGGCGCCGGAGCCGGCGGTGAGGCAGTTCTTCTTGGAGACGATGCGGAGTCGTCCGCTCATTGACGAGAGCTGAGGCGCGGAGCAGACGGTCCGCTGGCGGCGGCTGGAGTTCAGGACAGTTAGGAGAGCAGCAGCATGGAAGCACGATCCCGGATGTGGGGCCCGCGGGCGGGCGCCGCACGCATGACGGTCCTAGGAGTGACCGCGCTTGCCGCCGTGGCGCTGGGGGCAGGAGGAACGGTCAACGCGGCGACCAGGGTCAGCAAGGCCCAGCTCACGGCGTCCAGCGCCCTCACCCCGAAGTCCTTCAATCGCGACTTCTCGGCCATGCTTGGGCTCAAGTCGCTGGTCAAGGAGGGTCACGGCGGGATCACCGCCATCCTCCCCGACACCGTCAGCTCGGCGCGCTACACCGAGTTCGACGCGCCCTTCCTGACCACCGCGCTGCAGACGGCCGGACTCCCCTCCTCGGCCATCACCGTCGAGAACGCCGAGGGCAGTGACTCGACTGAGTTGAGCGATGCCCAGTCGGCGATCACCGACGGGGCCAAGGTGCTGATCATGGACCCCCTTGACTCCGGCGTCGGGGCGCAGATCGAGCAGTACGCCAAGGCCCACGGCGCCAAGGTCGTCGACTACGACCGACTCACCCTCAACGGCAGCCGCGAGTACTACGTGAGCTTCAACAACGTCCAGGTCGGCAAGCTGATCGGCAAGGGCTTCGTATCCTGCGTCGCCGCCTGGCACGTCAAGAAGCCCAACGTGGTGGTGATGCATGGCGCGGTCACGGACAACAACGCCACGCTCTTCGCCCAGGGCTACAACGCAGTCCTCAAGCCGTACTTCAAGTCGGGCAAGTACGTTGACGTCACCAACACCGCCGGCACCTGGGACCCGCCGACCGCCCTGACCGAGTTCCAGCAGGCATTCACGGCCCACTCCAACATTAACTCGGCGGTGATCCCGAACGACGAGACCGGAGCTCCGATCATCACCTACCTGCGCACTCAGCATGTCAAGCCCCGCACCTTCCCCACCACGGGCCAGGATGCGACCTTGGTCGGGCTCGACAACGTGCTCAATGGCTATCAGTGCGGCACCGTTTACAAGCCAATCTACGAGGAGGCCCAGGCGGCCGTAGCCGTGGCGGTTTACCTCCGCGCCGGCAAGACCCCGCCCTCATCCTTGGTCAACTCGACGACCGAGGACACCCAAGCCCACGTGGCGGTGCCGTCAGTCCTGCTCGGACCCGAGTGGGTCACCAGCAAGAACATGAACAAGACCGTGATCGCCGACGACTTCGTCCCCGCCTTCCAGCTCTGCGCCGGTTCGAGCGCCAAGGCTTGCAAGGCCGCAGGCATCAAGCCCTAACCAACCTGGCTAAACCCTCTTAGCGTGTCGCTTTCCACGACCGACCCCGGCCGGACGCCCGGTGGGGGCGGGGACACAGCGTCCCTGCCCTCGCCGGGTGAGGGGCAGCCGCTGCTGGAACTGCGGGGCGTGTGCAAGAACTTCGGCCCGGTCCAGGCGCTCGACCACGTCGACCTGGCCCTGCCCTCGGGCAAGGTGACGGCGCTGGTCGGCGACAACGGCGCCGGCAAGACGGCCATGATCAAGACCATCTCCGGCATCTGGCCCCCGGACGGCGGTCAGATCGTCTGGCGGGGGAGGTCGGTGCACATGCACTCGCCCAAGGAGGCAACCGCTCTCGGCATCACCACCGTCTACCAGGACCTTGCCCTCTGCGACAACCTCGACATTGTCCAGAACATGTTCCTCGGCCACGAGGCCCTCCGCCTCGGCTTCCTCGACGAGGTCGCCATGGAGCTGACCGCGCGCAAGACCCTGGACTCGCTGGCGGTGACCACCGTGCGGTCGATGCGGCAAGCGGTCGCCTCGCTCTCCGGCGGCCAGCGCCAGACAGTGGCGGTGGCGCGCGCGGTGATGGCCAACTCCCAACTGGTGATCCTGGACGAGCCCACAGCGGCGCTGGGGGTGGCCCAGACCGGCATGGTGCTCTCCCTGGTCCGGCGCCTGGCCAGCCAGGGAGTGACCGTGCTGATGGTGTCTCATAACCTCAACGACGTCTTCGAGGTTGCCGACCGGGTGGCCGTCCTCTACCTCGGCCACCTGGTCGCCACCGGACCCGCCTCTGACTTCAACCGTCAGATAGCCGTCGAGTACATGACCACGGGCCGGGCCCAGCAGGCTGCCGGTCAGGCGGGGCGGCAGGCGTGACCACGACCCAGACCCCCTCGGAGCGGGACGAAGCCCGCGACACCACCCCGGCAGAAGAGGAGGGCGAGCTCACCGGCGCGGCTGCCCAGGAGGCGACGCTGGCGCTGGCCCCGGAATTGCTTGCCGGCTCGGTCTCCGAGTACATGCGGGCCTGGTGGCAACGGGTCCGGGGCGGGGACACCGGAGTCCTCCCGATCGTGATCGGACTCGCGGTGATCATCCTCATCTTCCAGTCCCAAAATCACCTCTTCCTCTCCGCTGGCAACATCACCAACCTGCTGGTCCAGGGCGCCGTCTTCGTGCTCCTCGGCCTGGCCGAGGTCTTCGTCCTGCTGCTAGGGGAGATCGACCTCTCGGTCGGCTATGTCGCCGGCCTGGGTGCCGCGGTGGTGGCCCTCCTGATCGGGCTGGTGGGACTCCCCTGGTTCGTGGCGGTGCTGGCGGGCCTGGCCTGCACCACCGCGATCGGCGCGCTCCAGGGAACCCTGGTGACCAGGCTCCACCTCCCCTCCTTCGTGGTGACCCTGGCCGGGCTGCTCGGCTGGGAGGGGGTCCTGATTCAGCTCGTCAACACGACCAGTCCCAACAGCGGCGGGGTGATCACGGTCAGCAACCCGGTCATCTTCGGTCTGGTCAACGGCAACATGACCCCGCTCGAGGGCTGGATCGCCATGCTCGGGGTGGTGGCGATCTACGCCGTGATCACGCTGCGCCGCGAGGGCCGCCGCCGGCGGCAGGGTCTGAGCGCGCCGCCCCTGCGTCTGA